>CAMLNG010000138.1 GCA_946481195.1 uncultured Chromatiaceae bacterium | reverse complement strand
TGTGGCTACGGCCTTTTGGCGACAGTGGCCCGCTGGTGCTGAGTTTCGCCGCGTTTGAAGATTATTATCAGGCACAGGGCCGTGACTGGGAACGTTACGCCATGCTGAAGGCACGGATCTTAAACCCGGCGGCGCCTTTTGCCGCTGAACTGCAGGCGATGCTGAAACCCTTTGTTTACCGGCGTTACATCGACTATTCGGCGATTGAATCACTGCGCCGGATGAAGCAACTGATTGAGCAGGAAAACCGTCGCCGCAACCGCGTCGACAATATTAAACTCGGTGCCGGTGGCATCCGCGAAGTCGAATTTATTATCCAGACGCTGCAACTGATCCGCGGCGGCCGTATTCCGGCCATCCAACAGCAATCTATTTTTGCCGCGATGCAGGCGCTGTGTCAGGAAGGTTTACTGGATGCTGACGCCGAGCAGATGCTGCGCAGCGATTACCTGTTGCTGCGCCGCGTTGAGCACTGGTTGCAGGGCATGGACGATCAGCAAACTCAAACTCTGCCAGCTGACACGCTATGCCGGCAGCGACTGGTGCTGGCAATGGGAGCGGCGGACTGGCCGGCATTGCAGCAGCAAATTAATGCGGCGATGGCGCGTATCCACCATCAGTTCCGTCAGGTGATTGCGCAGGAAGATAACGCGGAACCACAGGAATTATTGTTAGGTCGCTTGCTGTGGGACAGTGAGCAAAGTGCCGCTGAGCTGGCGGAGCACCTGGACTGGCTGGATTTCGCCGCAGCGGAGTTACTCATTCAGCAATTGCAGCAATTTAAAGCCGACAGCCAGAAACGCCAGGTCGGGCCGCGCGGCCGGGAATTACTTGCTAAATTGCTGCCGCTGTTGCTGCACGTGGTCGCGCAGGAACAGGCCGGGCCGCAGGTGCTGGAGCGGGTGCTGGGTGTGCTCAGACAAATCGTGTCCCGCACTGCGTATCTTGAACTGTTGTTTGAAAATCCACCGGCGCTGCAGCAACTGGTGCGGCTCTGTGGCCGCAGCGGCTGGCTGGCCGAGCATCTGGCACGTTATCCGATGTTGCTGGATGAACTGATTGACCCTGAACAGCTATATCAGGTGGCGACCAGTGCTGATTATCGCGACCGTCTGCGCCAGCAGATGCTGCGGGTACCGGAAGACGATTTGGAACTGGTGATGGAAAGCCTGCGCCAATACAAACAGGCGCAAACGCTGCGGATTGCAGCGGCAGACATCACCGGGATTTTGCCGCTGATGAAAGTATCCGACCATTTAACCTGGCTGGCCGAAGCGCTGGTGGAAAAAGTGGTGGAACTGGCCTGGCAGCAAATGAGCGACAAATACGGTTATCCGGCCGGACTCGACGCGCACAGTGCTAAAGCTTTTGCCGTGGTGGCTTATGGCAAGCTGGGTGGGCTCGAACTTGGTTATGGTTCGGATCTGGACCTGGTGTTTTTACATCAGTGTGATTCACTGGCGCCGACCAGCGGTGAGCGTGGCATTGATTCCCGCCAGTTTTATTTAAAACTGGTGCAGCGCATTTTGCATTTGTGTACCACCCGCACCGCCAGTGGGCTGCTTTATGAAGTGGATACCAGATTAAGACCGTCCGGCAATGCCGGGTTGTTGACTGTCCATGTCGACACTTATGGTGATTATCTGCGCCAGGACGCCTGGACCTGGGAACATCAGGCCTTAGTGCGCACCCGGCTGATTTATGGCGACCCGGTGATCGCGCAGCGATTTGAGCAAATTCGTGCGGAAATTCTGGGAAAATCCCGTGATCTGACAGCTTTACGCGCCGAAGTGCGCGATATGCGGCAAAAACTGCGTGAGCACCACGGCGTGGCCTCAACCGAGGTCAAACATAAAGCCGGCGGAATTGTGGATCTGGAGTTTATCAGCCAGTTTCTGGTATTGGGCTATGCCGCATCGTATCCGGCGCTTTATCAATACAGTGACAATATCCGTATTCTGGATGCCGCGGCAGAGGCAGGTCTGATGCCACTGGCGCAGGCGCAGCAATTGCAGCAAGCCTATCAGCAGCTGCGTGGGATTAGTCACCGCCAGACCTTGGCGCCTGCGCAGGGGGCTGCGGAGGAGGATTTATCGGCAGCCGAACAACA
This sequence comes from uncultured Chromatiaceae bacterium, assembly GCA_946481195.1. The sequence goes on along the minus strand of CAMLNG010000138.1, from coordinate 6,510 downwards.
GGTGCGTGATGCCTGGCAACAGTTTATTGCCGCAGATTAGCGTTTTATCTCTTCGGCGTTTAAGTGCTGGCAGTTTTGTTCCAAGAACAGATTGGGTTTATCAGTCAGCACCGCAGCTCGTTGTTTCGGGCAGAAATAAGCGCGCACCGGATTTTCAAAATCCGGTGCTATTGCTTTGGCGATGTCTTTCAGGGTTTTGAGGTAGTCGCCTTCGCTCTGGAAATAATGCTTCACTATGTAGTCGCGTGGCAAAGTCCAGTACAATTCCATGTCTTCTTGCCGGGCAAAATCAATCATATGCTCACGCACTTTGCTGCCGGGTTCAAATTTGCGGTTGGCCTGACTGCCGCTCCAATTCTCCGGCATTTCCGGTACTGTATTGGTGCGGCTTTCCAGCGTAGTGGTGAGCTGGTCACTGGTGTCGGTGAGTTTTACGATAAATTCTTTTGATTTATCGACGCTGGTATCCAGTGAATAGCGCAGTTGTTCGTAGAAATTAGTGAATTCCATCGCGGCAGCAGTTTTGATCTGCACTTTGGCGGGCTCAGATTTTGGTAGCAATAAGTCAGGATAAAACAGCAACACAGCTGCCAGTCCCAACAAAAATACCAATGCCACTATGTGTTTAAACCAAAATCCCATCACAACTGCCTTGTAAAGTGCCGACAGCTCATACTAAACCTTGTGTCGGCCGGATTCCAGCTTGAAATCGTGCAGTTCTGTTATGCGTCACTTTTGCTGTCATACAGTGAAGGCGCATCCGGATCTGGTCTGGTTTTAAACCGGCGATGTACCCACATATATTGTTCGGGATGTTTCAGGATAGCTTGCTCAACCCACTGATTTACCCGGCAAATCGCCTGATAATCATCATCCCCCGGGAAATCTGTCAGCGCCGGCAGCGCTTCAATCTGATACCCCTGCTGGCCCGATAATTTACTGGTATAAATCGGGATCACAACGCAGTTGGCAGAGCGGGCAAACAGCAGTGTGCCATTGGTGCAGGCGGTATCCGGTACGGCAAAAAATGGCGCAAAAATTGCCCGGTTGCGGCCATAGTCCTGATCCGGCAGATAAAAACACACTTCGCCGTCATTCAGCGCTTTGAGTAGCGCTTTGACGTCGCGTTTGCCAATCATAAATTTGTTACCGCGGCTGCGGCCACGATACATAAAAAATTCCATCAGGGCATTGTTGTGTGGCCGGTAAAAACCAACGCTTGGATGCGTCAGACCAAACACGCGGCAAGCGGCTTCCAGATGCAACATATGAGAAGCTAACAACAACACGCCTTTACCCTGTGCTAAGGCCGCCTGAATATGCTCATAACCTTTAAAATGGGCAATGCGGCGGATACGCCAGGTCGGCCACCACCAACCGATGAGTGTTTCAATGGCTGCACAGCCAGTTTCTTCGGCATTACGCCAAACCAGCTGTTCACGCTCAGCGGCAGGCATGTCAGGGAAGCAGAGTTCAAGGTTACGTCTGGCGATACGGCCACGTGATTTCAGCAATTTAAAACTGAGCCGGCCCAGGCCGCGGCCCAGTGCCATCAGGGCGCTGTATGGCAACCAGCTGATCAGATACGCAATACCGAGCGCTAACCACAGCAACCAATAACGCGGGTGTAATAATGACAAAGTAAAAGGTGGCGCCTGATACACAAAAAGCCCTCGGAACGGAAAACGCCGTATTGTAACGAAAAGCGCCAGGAAACAAAGCCTGCAAACAAAAAGGCCACACTGGTCTGTCCGGTGTGGCCTTTTGCTCAGTGCCTGCGAATTGGCTGGTTATGCACCCAGCGCAGCATTCACGGTGGCTAGATCAGCTTCAGTCAGCGTGCCGGCGGCCTGTTTCAGTGACAACACAGCCAGGATGTAATCGTAACGTTGTTTGGTCAGATTACGGCGTGCATCAAACAGGTTACGGGTACTGATCAGCACGTCGACGATAGTCCGGGTACCGACTTCAAAGCCAGCTTCAGTGGCTTTTAAAGCACTTTCCGCAGAAACCACGGCCTGTTCCAGTGCCTTAATACCAGCAATGGCCGCCCCGACGTTGTTGTAGTTCACCCGAACCTGACGCACCACAGAGCGGTGACCCAGTTCTAAATCTTCACTGGTGGCCACGTAGTTAGCGCGTTGTTGGTCGGTGGACGCTACAATCGCACCACCAGAATAAATTGGCACGTTCAAGGTCAGACCGACACTTTCAGAATCCTGCTGTGGAATGTTGCGGCTATCCTGCAGTGTTTTTGATGCATTCAGACCAACTGTCGGATAGTGACCCGCTTCGGCTAAATCGATATTGTTTTGTGCAATTTCCACGGCCAGTTTGCGCGCTTGTAAATCCAGGCTGCTACCTTCAGCGACTGCAACCCATTCCATCACATTGGCAGGTTTTGGTGCTGTAGGTTTGAACTGGGCAGTATTAAGCGGGCTTAACTGCGAATGATATTCGCCGGTAATTTCCTGCAAGGATTCACGGGCATTTTCCAGCGCATTGGTCGCAGCGATTTCACGCGCTACTACGCTGTCAAACTGTGCCTGGGCTTCGTGCACGTCAGTAATAGCAGTCAGACCAACGGCAAAACGCTGTTTGGTTTGTTCCAGTTGACGCTCAACAGCACGTTTTTCGGCGACAACAAAGGTTAAGTCGTCGTTGGCACTGAGCACACTGAAATAAGCTTGTGATACGCGGACAATCAGGCCCTGCAGCGCGGCGTTGTAATAAATCTGGCCTTGTAATGCAGTTTTTTCAGCGTTGGATAAACGCTCCCAGTCGCCCCAGTTAAACACGGTTTGATTCAGACTGAGCTTGTTGGTATAGCCAGTGCCGGTTGCACTCATACCAGTGCCATTGTCTTCGCGACCTTTGCCGATCGAGGATGAAAAGCTGATATCAGGCAGGAAATTGGCTTTACTCAGATCAATGCCCGCTTTGGCGGCATCGCGTTGTGCGGCCGACTTTAATACTTGCGGATCTTTTTTCAGTGCCAGCTGATAGACGTTTTGCAGGTTCTCCGCGCTGGCCTGCAGGCTGAACAAGCCGAGGGCCGCGCACACCAATGAACATAAAGCAGTTTTTTTCATAACCAGGTTCCATGGAAAACAAAATTGAACGGATATTAACGTGTTCGCGTACACTAAGTCGAACCGATAGCGTAAAAGTTGTCGCCCCAAGTGTAACAGAATGTGAGTCCTGATATGCCTGAAATCAAGGAGATAAATTATCCGACATTCACCAGTGCGGATGTCGAAATTAGCGGTGAACACACCGTTTTTCAGGGTTTTTTCACGATGAAATCCTATCAGTTCCGCCATCGTTTATTCCGCGGTGGCTGGAGTGAGACTGTTACAAGGGAAATGTTCGAACGCGGTCATGCAGTGGTGGTTTTACCTTTTAACCCGCTGACCGACGAAGTGGTGCTGATTGAACAAATTCGCTTAGGTGCAATGCCGAGCTCTGAGTCGCCATGGTTACTGGAAGCTGTTGCCGGCATGTTTGGCCCGGATGAAGCGCCCGAGCAGGTTGGCCGCCGTGAGGCGGAGGAAGAAGCCGGTCTGGCACTGGGCAGGATGATCCCGCTGCTGAGTTACCTGAGTAGTCCCGGTGGCACTACAGAGCGGATCCATCTGTATCTGGGCGAGCTGTGCGGACCGGTACAAGGCGGGGTGTTCGGTCTCGCGGAAGAACACGAAGATATCAAAGTGCATGTCATGCCGCGGCAACAAGCGGTCGCTTTACTGAATGCCGGGAAAATCGACAATGCAGCTACAGTCATTGCGTTACAATGGCTGTCTTTGCATCTGGAGTCGGTACGTCGGCAATGGGCGGTACCGGCGGCGCAGCCTGAAGAGGACAAATGTCAGCGATGAGTTTGGCAAAACCGCGGCGTTACCAGCCTTATGTCCCGGACTTTTTGAGTCTGTGCGAACGCAATTACGCTCAGTTGCGGCATCTATTGCCGCGCGCCGGGCAAGTCGGTGATGCAGTGCAGATTCAGGTGAGCGCTCTGGATAAGTACGAAGTGAGATTGCAGGAGCTTTGCAAATTTACCAGCACAGTGCGGATTGAACATATTCAGACTCCGGCGTTGTCTGAGCGGCTGACCAGCTGGTTGCGGCCGCAATTTGACGTGCGGTTGTATCACGACGCTCGCCTCGCCGAAGTCGTGGCCTGTCAGCAGGTGCGGCAATTTAAAGCGGTCTATGACTATCCCAACACGGACATGCTGCAACCGGACGAAAAACGGCAGATCAATTTGTTATTACGCGACTGGCTGAGTTTATGCCGGGCGCAGGGCCTGTGCAGTGCTGTGGTGCTGTTGTGACAGATACGGTATTCCTCTGGTCCTCTGGTACCGTCGTTCAAATCACCGATTGCCATTTGTTAGCCGCGCCGGACGCTGAGTATCAGGGCATCATGCCGTACCGGCATCTACAGAGGGTGTTGGACGGGCTGCGTGCAGAAGCACCGCTGTTAATCCTGAGCGGTGACCTGACCGAAGACCATAGCCCGGATTCTTATCGTTTACTGCAACAGCTGCTTGCCGGCTGGCCGGCGCCGGTGTTTTTATTGCCCGGCAACCATGACGAGCGTAGCGCGCTGGATACGCTCAGTCGGTTCGCGCCTTTTCGGCCTGAGCGGCGGTTACAGTTGCCCGGCTGGCAGTTATGGCTGTTAGACAGCAAAGGCGACACGCCGGCCGGCAGTTTTCCGGCTGAACGACTGTCGCAGCTCGCGCAGTGGCGCGATGACAGCGGCGACGCACAGATATTCTGGTTTTGTCATCATCATCTGCTGCCGATTGGCAGCTTTATTGACCGGTTTGACCAAAAGGACAAAGCTGGTTTGCTGGCACTGCTCAGGCAGGAGCCGCGTGTACGTGGCCTGGCGCATGGCCATTGTCATCATGCCTACCAGTTTATTCAGGAAAATTTTGTACAGGTGGGGTGCCCGGCCAGTTCAGTGCAGTTTTTGCAGACGCCGGACTGGCAAACCGAAGATCAGGGCCCGCGGGCCTGCCGCTGGACTTTCCACCCCGACGGCGAACTGCAATGGGAGTTTTTAGCGTTTTGACGGCCAAACATATTGTTTATTTGCACGGCTTTGCCAGCTCATCACAGTCGGAAAAAGCGCTGCTGGTGCGTGATTATTTTCAGCAACAGTTGCCACAACATCAGTTATCAGTGCCGGATTTACCCTACACGCCGGCTGAAGCCTGGCAGGAATTACAATTATTGTGTCTACACAATAAGCCGGATTTGATTATTGGCAGTTCGCTCGGCGGTTTTTTAGCCACGGCGCTGGCTGAACAATATCAGTGTCGCGCCGTGTTAATTAATCCGGCGGTACGGCCGCATCTGCTACTGCAGCAACATCTGGGTCGTTATTATCATCCGGTGCGGATGCAGCACTATGACGTGCGGGCTGAACATCTGCCGCAACTGCAGGAACTGCAGGTCCGGCAACTGCAACAGCCGGCCCATTATCTGGTGCTGTTGCAAACCGGCGATGAGGTGCTGGATTACCGTCAGGCGCTGGATTTTTATCAACAATGTCAGTTAGATGTACAAGAAGGCGGCGATCACAGCTATCAGAACCTGCAAAGCCGGCTGGCGGATATTGTCAATTTCGGCCAATTAGCGTAAAACACTGTGGATTGATACAGCTGCGGGCTCAGTCCCGCGCGACCCACGCTTTAATCGCATTTCAGACTCCGGAACCTATGCATGACAGAACAACAATATAATGCCGATTCCATTGAGGTGCTGACCGGCCTTGAGCCAGTGCAGCGCCGCCCGGGGATGTATACCGATACCACGCGGCCGAATCACCTGGCGCAGGAAGTCATCGACAACAGCGTCGACGAGGCTTTAGCCGGTCATGCTGATACGGTTCAGGTGATTTTACATGCCGACCAGTCGATTGAAGTCGTTGATAACGGCCGCGGGATGCCGGTCGATATTCACCCCGAAGAAGGCGTCAGCGGCGTAGAACTGATTCTTTGCCGGCTGCATGCCGGTGGTAAATTTTCCAACAAAAACTACCAGTTCTCTGGCGGCTTGCACGGCGTCGGTATTTCGGTTGTGAACGCCTTATCGACGCGCGTTGAAGTGTCGGTGCGTCGCGATGGCAATGTGTACGACATGGCGTTTGAGCACGGTCACAAAGTCAGTGAACTGGCGATCAGCGGTACTGTTGGCAAACGCAACACCGGCACCCGGGTGCGCTTCTGGCCCGACGCCAAATATTTTGATACAGCTAAGTTTTCAGTCAGCCGGCTGTTGCATGTACTCAAAGCCAAAGCGGTGTTATGTCCGGGTCTGACGGTCAAATTCGACGATAAAGTTAATGAACAAAGCTACAGCTGGTGTTATATCGCCGGCATCCGCGATTATCTGGTTGATGCGGTCAAAGACTGTATCACTCTGCCGGAGCAGCCTTTTGTCGGCAGCTTCAGCGCCAGTACCGAAGCGGTCGACTGGGCGGTGTTGTGGCTACCGG
>CAMLNG010000137.1 GCA_946481195.1 uncultured Chromatiaceae bacterium | reverse complement strand
GTTGCGGATGGTCAGCACGTCGTGGTCAGCGTAACGACCACATTGGTCGTCGGTGTAGGCGAGCGCAGTGGCGAGCCAAAGTTTTTCGCTGGCGTCGAGTTTGGAACAGGCGGCCTGATAAACGCCGGACGGTAGCTCGTCGAGCAGTTCAATCAAATCGTCGACGTCCATTCGCTCGACCAGTTCGGTGAGGTCAGCGTCCGGAAGTTGCTTAAAGATGTTTTCGCGGGCGTCTTCCCGCATGTAACCCAGAGCGTGGATTTGTTCATCCGGATGCAGACCCTGCCAGGTGCTGAGGCGCTGCTCCAGCGGCATCGCCTCCAGTGCAACCGCGATTTCTTCCGGCTCCAGCTGGCTGAGTTTTTCCCCGAGCAGTTCGGCTTCCTGCTCGTCAAAACTGTCGCGGACAATCTCTTCGATATCCAGCAGCTGGGTTTCAGCCATGATCCGGGCCCTGTCGGCAGGACCTGATGGTCCTGAGTGAAAAATTGCTGCGGATGATACCGCAGCCGGGTTAGTTTTTTACAGTAAATTCAACAGCATTTTTTAAGGTAATGCGCATCGGCTGCAACTTTACCACCAGCGTTTGATTTTAAAGCCTAATAACATACCAAGGGCAATAGCAGCCATGCCGGCTAAAGTCCAGAAATACCCCAGTGGCATATGCAGTTCAGGCATATTGTCAAAGTTCATGCCGTAGACGCCAACGATAAAAGTCAGCGGGATAAACACCGTCGATACCATGGTCAGTAACTTCATCCGCTCGTTGATTTGATGGGACGAGGTTGACATATAACTGCTGACCAAATCACCCAGCTGATCGTAGTACATTTGGGTCATCGAATGCAGCCGTTCAAATTTTTCATAAAAATCACGCAGTTCAACTGCTTCAAACTGCGACATTACACCTGAAGTGAAGTCGTCCGGCGTTAGTAAATCGGCAAACATGTCTTTCTGATAGGCGAGGTTGCGGTCGAGTTTGCGAAAAACCGAGCGAAACCGCATGATGCGGCTCATTTTATGGTCATCACCATGGGTGAGCATGGCATCTTCAAATTCGCCCAACTCGTCTTCAAAGTTAATCAGTTTCTCCAGATAACTGGCTGAGACGGCATGGATATAACTTTTTACCCATTCTTTGACGGGAGTCACCGGCTTGCTGACGTCGAAGGTACTTACTTTATAGCGACCAGGCTCTTCCGGCAGCTGGCATTTGTACAACAACACCTGATTGGAAAACAGCAGGCTGAGCTGGGCATGGCCTGGGTACTCATGAAAGCTTTCACCGGCAAAAGCGCGTAAAATCAATAATGTAAAGCCATCATGAGCTTCCAGTTTTGGCGGATGACGCTCTCGCAGATAATCTTCGGCAATGACCGGATGGATTTGAAACCGGTTCAGCACCTGTTGTTGCTCTGAGAAGCTTGCCGCAGAAAGGTCTATCCAGGCTTTTTGGTCACCATGCAGTGGCAGCTGTAATGCTGCGATGTCGCCGGTTTGCCAGCTGTTAGTTTCCGGATTGAATAAATGCAGGATCAGCATGCGGTGTCCTTAAGGCGTCCATTTTGTTTCAGCATAAGCAGTTCAATGGGTTTGAACCAGCAGAAAAATCTGGGGGAGAACAGAAAAAATAACCCCCGGCAGACCGGGGGTTGTCAATACCAGTCAAGTGCTTGCGTTTAAGCGCTTTGTTTACTCTGGATGTATGCATCAACCAGCGATTCCAGCACATCAAGCGGTACAGCGCCATTTTTCAGCACCACATCATGAAACTCACGTATATCGAATTTCTCACCGAGTGCTGTTTTGGCTTTGTCACGCAGCTGAACGATTTTAATCATGCCGATTTTATAAGCGGTGGCCTGTGATGGCATCACGATGTAACGTTCGATAGCATTGACGGCTTCAGTGCGTGCGTTGGGCGTGTTGTCAGCCAAATATTGGATCGCCTGTTCGCGCGTCCATTTTTTCGCATGAATACCTGTATCGACGACCAGACGGCAGGCGCGCCACAGCTCCATCGCCAAACGGCCGAAATCGGAGTAGGGATCCTGATACAGGCCAATGTCTTTTGGCAGCAATTCGGTGTATAAACCCCAACCCTCGACATAAGCGGTGTAACGGCCGAATTTACGGAATTTCGGCAGATCGCCAAGTTCCTGGGCAATGGCGATTTGCATATGATGGCCCGGAATGCCTTCATGATACGCCAGGGCTTCCATTTGATATTTCGGCATATCCTTCATATTGTGCAGGTTGGCGTAATAAGTACCAGGCCGCTTGCCGTCCATCGACGGCTGCTGGTAAAAGGCCTTGCCGGCAGATTCTTCCCGAAATGGTTCTACGGCTTTAACAATCAGGTCCGCTTTCGGTTTGACCAGAAACAGGCTGTCGAGCTGCGATTTCATATGGTCAATCAGCCGGGTGGCTTCTGCCAGATAGGCGGCTTTACCTTCTGCAGTATCCGGATAATAGAACTGGGCGTCATCACGCATAAAAGCAAAGAATGCCTGCAGATCACCTTTAAAACCTACTTTTTGCATGATGGCTTTCATTTCATCATGAATACGTGCCACTTCCGTCAGACCAAGCTGGTGAATTTCGTCTGCGGTCATTTTAGTGGTAGTGGTGCGTTCCAGTGCCATGTTGTAAAAAGCTTCGCCGTCTTTAAAGCGCCAGACGCCATCGTCGGTACCCGCTTGTTTTTCCTGAGTAGTTAAATAGGCGATCAGGCTGTCGTATGCCGGTTTCACGCTGCTGGTCAGGGCCACTTCGGCTTCTTTAATCAGCAGTTGTTTGGCACCATCTTCCAGTGTCAGCTTGTTGACTTTGTTGCGGAAATCTTCCAGCAAAGTGCTGTCGGCGCCGGTCGTGAATGGCGCACCTTTGATAATATTCTGGCTGGCTTCAATCGCGAGCGGGAACACAAACTTCGGCGGAATAATGCCGAGTTCTGCCCGTTTGGTCAGTTGTTGCTCCAGCTGTTTAAACAGCTGCGGGATACCGTTTAAACGGGCGATATAGGCTTTGGCGTCTGATTCGTTTTCAATCTGATGCTGGTTAATAAGCAGCGAAGGGACGCCGGAGTGCAGGCCAAACATCTGGTTGACCGGGTAGTTGTAATAACGCCATTTGTCGTTGGCGATATCCTGCTCTAATTGCTGTTTAAACAGCTGATAACTCAGTGCTGTTTGGGTATCGAGTTTGCTGACATCAAACTGCGCCAGATCGGCCAACGTTTGTTTAGTCAGCGCCAGCTCTTTGTCACTTTGCTCGTCAGTCAGTTGATCCCACTTATCATAATCCTGCTTGATGCCAAGCTGGGTCAGTGCCATTGGGCTCAGTGCGGCTGCCGCCATAAAATATTGATCAAAAAAGGCATTGGCTTTGGTTGATTCGGTCTGAGCGGTGGCTGGTGCCTGCTGAGTGGCTGCTGCAGGTACAGGCTGACTGTTGTTTTGTTCTGGTGCTTTGTTACAGCCGACCAGCAGAGCTGTTGAGACTGCAATAGTCAGCAGTTGAAGTTTTAATGTCATGAGATCCCCGGGTTATTTTTCATTGTTATGGCGGCGAGGCGAGTTTGCAGCCGCTGTTATAAAAACAGTTGTAACAGCTCGTTGAGATAACGCACCCCGTGCGGAGTGATTTGCCAATGCTGTGCCGTTTCGCTAACTAACCCTAACTGCACGGCGCGGGCAAGTGCTGGCGCGACTGTTTCGACAGGCAAACCGGTATATGCGGTAAAGTCCGCTTTAGGGCAGGCTTCCAGCAAACGAAAACGGTTCATAAAAAATTCAAATGGCAGATCTTCTGCTTCGACTGCAATTTTACTGTCGAGATAACCGCGGCTTAAATCCATATAGCCTTTGGGATGTTTGATTTTGACCGTGCGGACAACAGCGCCGGCCGGCGTTTGCTGGTCCGGCAGGCGGGTGATTTTGCCATGTGCGCCACAGCCGATACCGAGATAATCACCAAACCGCCAGTAGTTCAGATTATGTGCACACTGGTAACCGGGTTTGCTGTAGGCAGAAGTCTCATATTGCTGATAACCGGCGGCTGTTAACAGCGCATGGCCTTGTTCCTGAATGTCCCATAATGCGTCGTCTTCCGGCAGCACTGGCGGGCGCGAGGCAAATGCGGTATTAGGTTCGATGGTCAGCTGATACCAGGACAGATGCGGTGGCGCTAAATCAATGGCTTGTTGCAAATCAGCTAAAGCGGCACTGACATCCTGTTGTGGTAATCCATGCATTAAATCCAGATTAAAGCTTCTAAGTCCCTGACCGCGCAGTTGTGTAGCCAATTCCGCAGCGCGTCTTGCCTGTGCCGGGTTATGGATACGGCCAAGCGCCTGTAATTGGCTGGCCTGAAAACTTTGTACGCCAATGGAGAAGCGTGTTACACCGGCGGCCACATAACCGGCAAAACGGCTGGCTTCGACTGTGCCAGGATTCGCTTCCATCGTTACTTCAGTGTTATCCGGCATGTCGAGCCGGGTGCGCACCCCGCTGAGGATTGCGGCAATACCTTCGGCACTGAATGTGCTGGGGGTGCCGCCACCGATAAAAATACTATGCAGTGGACGACCCCGCACCAGTGGCAGGTCCTGATCTAAATCGGCCAGCAAATGGGCAATATATTCGGCTTCCGGAATGCCTTGTTTCACCGCATGCGAATTAAAATCGCAATACGGGCATTTTTGCACACACCAGGGGATATGGATGTACAGCGACAGTGGCGGTAACTGCAACACGGTCATGCCTTCAGCATTGCTAGCAGCAGGCGCAAGGCCTGACCGCGATGACTGAGAAGTGATTTTTCTGCTTTGGACAGCTGCGCCGAGGTTTTATTCTGCTCAGGCAACCAGAAAATCGGGTCATAACCAAAACCGCCATCGCCCCGTATTTCCCGGGTGATTAGTCCTTGCCAGCGGCCATGAGCAATCAGTGGCACCGGGTCATCGGCATGCAGACAAAGCGCCAGCACACAGTGAAATTCGGCACGCCGGTCGTCATGATGTTCCATCTGTTGCAGTAAAAAACGGATATTAGCCGCATCTTTACTCTCGCCTTCGCGCAGAGCGTCGTGCATCGCGGCATAGCGCGCCGAATAAATCCCCGGAGCGCCCCCAAGAGCATGCACGGCGAGGCCGGAGTCATCAGCAATGGCCGGCAGGCCGGTTAATTTTGCGGCATGACGGGCCTTTAAAATCGCATTCTCAATAAAACTCAGGCCGGTTTCGTCGGCATCAGGCACTTTAAACTGGCTTTGTGGCAGTACTTCAATACCTTCATCGGCCAACAGGCTTTGCAGCTCTGCGACTTTGCCGGCGTTACTGCTGGCCAGGACTAACTGATTGAACATCGGGAAAACCTGCTATTCCGGATAAACATCCTGGGTAAACTTTAACACCTGATTCTCATTGCCCTGGCGGATGCTCAGTTCAATAGTGATTTTCTGTTCTGAACGCGCTTCGACGCCTGCCAGGTAATACAAAGCGGCGCCTTCTTTCACCGGCTTGAAGGTCAGTTGCTGACGCTGACCGGCGAGGTTCGTGGCAGTGCCACTCAGTTCGACCTGCTGCGCCTGCTGATCTTTGCTGTTCAGCACCGAAATGTTCAGTAACTGATAGTTGCGGCTGCGGCTAAGCTGATAATTTTTCGCAACTTCAGCGTCGAGCATCGTGGTTGGCATCAGCATGTAATGCACATCCCAGTCGCCGAGTTGCTGCTTTTGTTCAGCTGTCGCCGCAAAACTCAGCAACAGAGCGGCAAGCAGAGAGATAACGGACCAAAGTTTCATCACAGACTCCTTGTAACTAAAATCACTAACCTGGTTTTAACTCACGGGTGTCAATCCCAGCGCAGCAAAAGCTGGCGGAATTTGCCCAGGTGCGCGCACGAGCAGCTGTTTGTGCCGGCTCAGCTCGCCCCGTTGTAGTTCAACCTGACTTTTCGCCACCCCAAACCACTGCGCCAGTAACTTCAGCACATGGGCATTGGCTTTGCCGTCGACCGGCGGTGCCGTGATGGCAACTTTAATCGCATCGCAATGTAGGCCAACCACTTGATCCCGGCTGGCTTTGGGCTGGATATAGAGCTGTAGCTGTAAATCCTTGCCAAGCCAGCACCAAGGCGCAGTTGTTGCCGTCATGTTCAGAGCAGACCGATAAAAAAGCTTTGCAATAAAATCTGCAAAAACTGCAGTGCGACTAAAACAATCAGTACGGACAGGTCCAAACCACCCATCGGCGGGATCACTTTACGCACCGGCGCCAGTAACGGTTCGGTCAGTTGCATCAGCACCAGCTCCATCGGATTACGGCCCTGCGAAAACCAGCTCAGAATGGCTCGGATGATCAGCACCCAGAACAGCAGACTGAAAGTTTCTTTCACCGCAGTAACCACAGCGCCGGTGAATATCGCCATCAGGTTAAACTGGCCGGCCAGCAACAGTTGAATTAATAACATTTTTACCGCACAGACCAGCAGCGCCAGTACCACAGCGCCGGTATCCAGTTTGCCGATACTCGGTAGCAACCGGCGTAACGGGATCAACAGCGGGTTGGTTGCTTTGACCACAAACTGGCTGAGAGGGTTATAAAAATCAGCACGGCTGGCCTGCAACCAAATACGTAACAGCACCACCATCAGATACAGGTTAAATACAGTGTCCAGCAGAAAATAAAATGCGTTGTTCATGCGGGTTCCTTGTCAGACGTTAAAGCTTGTTCGGTAAAAAATTATATGATTCAAAGCGTTCTGGCCATTTCTTCCGCCCGGCGGATGGCTGCCTGCATCGCGTCAGCGACCAGCAGCTCCAGATTGGCGTTTCGCATCGATTCAATCGCTTCATGGGTGGTGCCGCCTTTGCTGGTGACCTGAGCGCGTAGATCGGCAAGGCTCAAAGTGGACTGCGCTGCCATTGTTGCCGCGCCAAGCGCGGTTTGCGTCACCATCAACCGCGCTTCTTCGGCGCTGAAGCCAAGCAATTCCGCTTTTTGCGCCATCGCTTGCATAAAGTAGAAGAAATAAGCCGGCGCGCTGCCGGTGACAGCAATGATATCGTTGATTTGACTTTCCTGTTCCAGCCAGACGGTTTTGCCGGTCGCGCTGAACATACTGTCGACAAAGGATTTTTCATAATTTGAACAACGGCTGGCAAAAATGCCGGTGACACCAAGCCCGACTAACGACGGCGTATTGGGCATAGTGCGCATCAGCCGGACCGGCCCCAGCCACTCTTCATAACGGCTGACCGGCAAGCCCGCTGCTACTGTAACAAAGAGTTTTTCGGCGATATCCGGCACGCCGGCGATGAGGGCGGAGCAAACTTCTGCCATCAGTTGTGGCTTGACTGAAAGCACAATGACATCAGCTTTGGTCACTGCCAGTAAATTGTCCTGCGTCACTTCAATGCCAAAGTCGGCGGCGAGTGCGTCGAGTTTGGGTGTACTTGGATTGGCGGCAATGATATTGGCGGCCGGATAACCGGTTTTCACCATGCCACCGATAATGCAGCGCGCCATATTGCCGGCGCCGATAAAGGCTACTGTGTTGTCATTCATGCTGATATGTCGTTAGTTGTGGCGCCGGTTGCTGCCGTTGCAGTGCGGCTACCAAAAATGGCAGTGCCTAATCTTATCATAGTTGCCCCGAAAAGAACGGCCTGTTGCCAGTCGTCCGACATGCCCATCGACAATTGATTTGCCTGTGGAAATTCAGTCTGTAGTGAGGTGCTAAGCTGTTGCATTGCGGCAAAAGCCTGCTGATTGTCACCATCGATGGCCGGTGCCGGAATTGCCATCAGACCAGCAAGTTCGATGTGAGGCAGTGCAGCGACCTGTCGGGCCAATGACATTAAATCCTTGGGCAACACGCCGGATTTACTGGCCTCCAGACTGATATTGACCTGCAGTAACACCCGAAGCGGCGCTTTACCGGCTGGTCGCTGCGCCGACAAGCGCTCGGCAATTTTCAAGCGGTCGACGCTATGCACTACATCGGCATACAGGGCCACGTCGCGGGTTTTATTCGATTGCAATGGCCCGATAAAATGCCACTGCAAACCAGGCAGGGTAGTCAGAGCCTGCGCTTTGGCGGCGAGTTCCTGCACGTAGTTTTCGCCAAATAGCCGTTGACCGGCCAAATAGGCTTGTTCTATGTCATTGACTGGCTTGGTTTTACTGACGGCGATTAACTGAACAGTTGCGCCATTAGGCGGCTGAATTTCTGCAAGTGCCCTGTAGGCTGTCTGTAAGCGTTCTGCTATGGTGTTATGCATTGAAACCTGATTTGCCTCTTCACTGACACAGGAGTATGTCGTCATGGATATTACCGAATTACTGGCGTTCAGCGTACAGCACAAAGCGTCGGACTTACACTTATCGGCCGGTGTGCCACCGCTTATCCGTGTTGACGGCGATGTGCGCCGTTTAAACATCCCACCGCTGACGCATAAAGATGTGCATGCGCTGGTTTACGACATTATGACGGATAAGCAGCGCAAAGAATACGAAGAACGCCTCGAGTCGGACTTCTCGTTTGAAGTGCCGGGCCTTGCCCGCTGCCGGGTCAATGCTTTTGGGCAAAACCGGGGCGCGGATGCAGTATTCCGGACTATGCCAAGCGACGTA
>CAMLNG010000136.1 GCA_946481195.1 uncultured Chromatiaceae bacterium | reverse complement strand
GAAAAGTGGCGAGATCGCACAAAGCCGCATCGACGATGCGGTGCGGCGTATTCTGCGGGTGAAATTACGCGCCGGATTATTTGACCGGCCGGGCCCGGCCAAACGCGCTTTGTCCGGCAAACTTGAACTGATCGGCGCTGCTGAACACCGTGCTGTGGCGCGCGATGCCGTGCGTAAATCGCTGGTATTGTTGAAGAATAATCAGTCGTTGCTCCCCATATCCCCGAAAGCGAAGATTCTGCTCGCCGGCCCTGCCGCTGACGACATTGGCCTGCAAAGCGGCGGCTGGACCATTAGCTGGCAAGGCACCGGCAATGTGAATAGTGACTTCCCGGGCGGTAGTTCAATTTATCAGGGGTTTGCCAATCAGGTGAAAGCGGCCGGCGGTCAGATCACGCTGTCCAAAGATGGCAGCTTCCAACAAAAACCGGATGTAGCTGTGGTGGTATTTGGTGAAGAACCTTATGCCGAAGGCAACGGCGATATCGACAATCTGGAATTCCAGCGTGGCAATAAAACGGCACTGAACTTACTGAAATCACTGAAACAACAAGGCATTCCGGTGGTCAGTGTGTTTTTAAGCGGCCGGCCGCTGTGGATTAATCCGGAACTGAATCAGTCCGACGCTTTTGTCGCCGCCTGGTTACCGGGCAGTGAAGGTGCCGGTGTCGCTGACGTCTTACTAAAAACCGCCGATGGCAAAGTACAATATGACTTCCACGGTAAGTTAAGTTACAGCTGGCCGGCTGAGCCGACGCAATTTAAGGTCAATCAGGGCGACGGCCAGACCGCATTATTACCTTTTGGTTTTGGCTTAACCTATACCACCAAAGATGCAGGGCCACTGAGCAAAGCACTGCCCGAACAAGCCGCTGGCGGCAATGGCGCACAAGCGCCACTGCCGTTATTTGAACGCGCCGCCAAAGCACCCTGGCAATTCTGGCTGAAAAGCGGCAAGCAAATGGCCCAGGTCATCACCAATGTGCAGACACTCGGCGACCTGAGCTACAAATCCATCGACCGGCGCGTACAGGAAGACGGCCGCGAAATAAGCTTTGGCGGCAAGACCGACAACGCCTTGGCACTGGCCAGTAACTTCCCGCGGGATTTACGTGGTTATCGCGAAAGCAACGCCGTGCTGGAACTGCAAATCAATCCGTTACAACCAGTGCAAGGTCTGAATTTGAGCCTCGGCTGCGGCGAACAATGTGGTGGCACTGTTGACCTGACACCGCTGCTCAAAGGCAAATCCGGCTGGCAGACGCTTAGCATTGACCTTGCCTGCTTTAAAGGCACTGACTTTGGCAAAGTGCAGCAAAGTTTTGTGTTAAGCAGCCAAGCCGCCAACAAAGTGCAGCTATCGGATATCCGGCTGGTGCCGGGGTCGGCCGGCAAAGCCAGTTTATCCTGTCAGTAACAAACTGAAGACTCAAAGCGGCTGCGGCCGCTTTTTTTGGGCCAAACAGTTTGGTTATCAGACGACAAATTCAAAACACTCATCTCAACATCGCCTTTCGGCTAATAGGCACAGCACGAAAAAAACGTTAAGGTAATACTTCAATAGCGGCTAATTCACTGCAGTCGACAGGGAGGCACGGTGCGCGGGAAATCGGAAGTTTATCATCGGGGCTCGCTGGCGCTGATTTGGGATCAGCAGATGCTGGATGCGCAGGTCGCCTTGTGGCAGCAGCTGGGTAAACCCGGTTTTTTTGCCGCAGTGCTGGATGTGCTCGAAGCTGTGTGTCCAGTTGATTCCAGCGGTTTACTGGTGTTTTACCGCCAGCAAAAACCGTTAAGCCTGCTGCATCGTTTTCACCCTTTTGACCGCAGTTTACACGCCGACATTTATTCCACCGGGCCTTATGCGCTCGACCCGCAGTATCAGCTGTTTTTAAAAGGCTGCCAAAGCGGCACCTATTGGCTGGCTGATGTGGCGCCGGACGATTTTTATCAAAGCAGTTATTACACGGCTTTTTACAGCAAAATCGGCGTGGCAGACTCGATTGACGTGCTGTGGCGCATTGACGACAACACGGCGCTGAATTTTTTTATGCAGCGTAATATCAACAGCAATACCTTCAGCCGTGCCGACGTACAGGCACTGAATATGGTGATGCCGGTGCTCGATGCTGCGCTAACCCGCCACCATCAGTTGGCTACGCCGTTGCCGCTGGCCAATAGTTCAGATCAGACGCATTTACAGGTCGAAGCCACGTTGTCCAATTTTGCCAGTTCCCTGCTGACGCCACGTGAGCGTGATGTATTGTGGTATCTGCTGCGCGGTTATTCCTCAGCGCTAACGGCGGAGAAATTACAAACCTCAGATGGCACCGTCAAAATCCATCGCAAAAACATCTACCGCAAACTGGAGATTGGCTCACAAGCCGAATTATTCTCGTTATTTATCAATTGTATTCCCTTCGCCCGCCCCGGTTTGCCGGAAGATCCGCTGCACAGTTATCAGCAAGCACAAGAGCACCATATAGTTTAAAAAGCGAACAGCAGAGCAGCCTGAATAAGCCCGCTGTCTGCACCAGTCTGAGGCAAGCCGCCAGCTTGTCTATTCCTTAAGCAATAGGAAAGTTCGCGCTGAGCAGTTTTAGATGCAGCGCCCTATCCCTAACTGGATATTTCTGTTCCGGGGACTCAGTTCTAATATCAAAGTTGGCTCGCCCCGCAGCGGACGTTTTGCGCCGTCCGCACGGCACACGAATACAGATAAGGCGGCCACAGACAAGCACAACGCTGGAGATCCTATGCAACGCAACCATCTGAACATCTTGAAAAAAACCGCTCTGGCCTCGCTGGTCGCGCTGGCTCTGGCCCCTGCGGCACAGGCAGACTTGTCCGTTGGCTCGATTTTTGGCCAGGCCACCAAAGGCAGCACAGTCACAGTACAAAACCTCGACACTGGCTTAAAACGCCAAATCCAGGTCGACCAAAATGGCCGCTTCCAATTCAGTCAGCTCCCCGGTGGCCGTTATAAAGTGGAAAACGCCGGCATCGCCCGTGAAGTGACAGTGTCGCTCGGTACTGGTACGCCAGTCAGTTTCGCCGATGGCGATATTGAACGCATTGCCGTGCAAGGCCGGGCGATCAATCCGATTGACACCTCATCGGTCGAATCCAGTACCGTGTTCAGCGCCGACCAGCTGGAAATGTTGCCGGTCGGCCGCGATATCAGCGATGTCGCTTTATTAGCCCCAGGTACAGTGCGTGGCGACAGCGGTTTTGGCAATCTGGCGTCATTCGGTGGTGCGTCTGTTGCAGAAAACGGCTATTACATCAACGGTTTTGACGTCACCAACGCCCGCACCTTTTTGTCGTATGGCAAAGTGCCTTTTGATGCCATTGGCGAGCAGCAGGTCAAAACCGGCGGCTACGGCGCAGAATATGGCCGCGCTTTGGGTGGTGTCATTAACATCGTGACCAAACGCGGTACTAATGACTGGGAGTTTACCAGCTCAGTGGTGTGGGATCCGGCCAGCCTCGCCGGCCACGGTAAAAATGTCGTCAGCAAAGTACCGGGCTTAGCGCCGGGCGATAACAGCTATTATTCGGCCTACCGCTCGGCGGATGAAGAAGACAAGCTGGTATACAGCGTTGGTGGTGGTGGCGCTTTAATTCAGGATAAGTTGTTTATCTATGGCCTGGTAGAAGGCAAAAAACACAGTCGCGATCGTTTTAGTGCCGACAACAGCACGGCGACTGATAACAACAGCCCAAATGGCTTAGTGAAACTGGACTGGTACATTACCGACAGCCATATTTTTGAGCTGACCGGCATCCGCAACGTCAATAAAACTGACTACACCACTTATCGCAACCCGACTGATCAGTATTACACCGGCCAGCATGGCAATCTGCGCACGCAATATCAGGAACGCGATGGCGGTAACATCGTCATCGGTAAATACACCGGCCAGCTGACCGACAATTTTAATTTAGGCGTGATGTACGGTTACCTGAAAACTGACGCCGCTTATGTGACGCCTGACCCGCTGCCTGGTAATGAATGTCCGCTGGTCGATATTTATGATCAGGATACGGACGACATCACCGACGTGGGCTGCTGGAACGAGATTAACGTTCGCACGCTGAATTTTGGCCCGAACACCGACGAGCGCAAAGCGCTGCGGATTGACGGTGAATGGGCGCTGGACGCCCATACCATCCGCTTTGGCTACGACAGTGAAACCTTCACTTCAGTGCGGGCCGGTGCTGAATATTCCGGTGGCGTGTTCTATCGGATCTATACACCACTGCCGTTTGCCGACCGCTGGAACGGCGTGAACGTGGCGCCAAATGCCAATGTTGTGCGCAAACGCACGCGCAGTTCACCGTCCGGCAGCTATGAAGTGAAAAACGACGCGATTTACCTCGAAGACAGTTTTTATGTCACTGAAGATGTGATGCTGTACGCCGGTTTACGTAACGAATCCTTTGATAACCTCAACGGTGACGGTGTGTCTTTTGTCGACGCCAAAGACATGCTGGCCCCGCGCTTAGGTTTTGCCTGGGACGTGAATTCAGACGGCAGCGCCAAAGTCTTTGCTAACGCCGGCCGTTATTTTATTCCAATCGCCGCCAACACCAACGTGCGGGCATCTAACTGGCAATATGTCACCACAGAATACTATCTGTATGACGGCACTGTCGACCCTGTCACTCAGGCGCCACGTCAGCTCGGGCAAAAACTGGGCGACACCCTGACCAGCGGCCGTAATACTTCGCCGGATCCCGCCACTGTCGCCTCGGCCGACTTAGAGCCGATGTTGCAGGATGAACTGATTGTCGGTTACCAGCGTGAGTTGTTTGACGGCTGGACCGGCGGCGTCAAAGCCATCGCCCGTGAAGTGAAAAACGGTGTCGACGATTATTGTGGCCGCCAGGCCTTTATCGACTTCGCTGCGGATCAAGGCTATGACGATTTCGACGCCGACACGCTGGCGACCTGCATTATCGTCAACCCGGGCCGCGACCTGCAGATGGATATGGATGTTGCCGGCGACGGAGAACTCAAACGCGTCACAGTCTCCAACGACTATCTGCAGCTGGAAGAATATAAACGCACTTATAAAGCGCTGGAATTCTTCTTTGAACGCGGCCGCGCTGACGGCTGGTATCTGCAGGGCAGCTATACGCTGGCATACAGTAAAGGCAATGCCGAAGGCTTGGTGAACAGCTTCCTTGAAGCAGAGTCACCAGGTCTTACCAACGACTTCGACCACAAAATGTTTGTCGATGGCACAGACGGTTATTTGTCAAATGACCGCCGCCATAGCTTCAAGGTATTCGGCGGTTATGAACTCACTGACGAGCTGGAAGTTTCCGCGAATCTGGCGGTGCAATCCGGCCGGCCAGTCAGCTGCTTTGGTTATCCGGCCTTTGATGTCGACGATCCGGAATATGAGGTGTTCGAACGGTATGCCGCGTCCACCCTGTATTGCCGCAACGAAGCCGGCGAGCAGGTGCTGACCCAGCGCGGGCAGTTTGGCCGTACACCCTGGACCTACACGTTGGATGCCGGTTTGACCTATCAGCCGGTCAAAGTACCTGGCCTGAAGCTGCAAATGCAGGTGTTTAACCTGCTGAACAGCCAGCAAGTCACTGAATATGACGAACAGGGTGATGTGTCATTGGAAGACACCGGGCAAAACCCGAACTTCCGGCATGACCTGAACTATCAGACGCCAAGATCTGTCCGTCTGACCGCGCGCTACTCGTTTTAACAAGCACCGCTCCCCGCATGTTGTTGCCTTGGTGGGGAGCGGTCTTTTTCCGGAGTTATCATGTTAGTTTTTTTGAAGCGGCCCGCTGTTGCGTTGCCGGCGCTGACACTTGTGCTGTTGGCCGCATCGCAGGCAGTTGTAGCTCAGGCTGGTGCCGCGCAGGCTTTGCCCGGCAAAGAGTTATGGTTATTTGGTGGTGGTGAACGCATTTGCTCCAGCGTGGAACCTGAATATTGCGAAAAGTCGCAGCAGCAGGCGGCGCAGGCTTTTTTTGCGGCTCAGCAGGCACAAACCGGCAAAAGTTACCGTTGTGATAAAACCAGTCTGCAACTGCTGCAACAACTGCCGCACTGGCCTGTTGCCGGTGACAGCGAGACCCGCCGTACCAGTATTTTACAAGCGCTGCGCGGCCAGCAGGACAAAATCCTGACCAGCGCAGTATTAGAGACTTTCAGTTCGCAGCATCGGCTCAGCGACGATGAATACAGTGTGATTGAAGACAGTTGCGAAATCCGGCCGCAGCGCCCTGACGGCAGCACGGCGCGGATGGCGGTGTATTGGCCGGGCACTTATGCTGTAACCAAACAACTGTTCCAGTCTTTTGTTACCTCCGCGCAGCAACGCCGCCAGCTGCGCAGCCCACAAACACCACTGACACAAAAACCACGGTTGCTGCTTATTACTGCATCATCTTACAACCCTTATGAGTGGGTGGATTATTACCAGCAACTGTTTAGTGCGGCCGGTGCCGAAGTGGACTGGCTGCCGCTGGAACCAGCACTCAGCCAGCAAACCCAGCCGTGGGACTGCAAGGCCATTGAAGCAGGCCGGCTGAAATATTCTGGCCAGCTGCGCCGCGCCGAACGCTATCCGGAGCTGGCTGCGCAGCAGCAAAAACTCTGCGCGGATCCTAAAGCCATGGCCGAATTGGTTGAACGTGCCGATGCGGTGTTTATCAACGGCGGTGACCAGTCACTGACGTTAAGAGCGCTGACCGGCCCAGACGGCAAATGGCTGGCGCTGACAGAACGACTGCTTCAGCGTGTGCGTTTTGAAGCCGTGCCGTTAGGTGGCTCCAGCGCCGGTAATGCGGTGCAATCGGGCAGACCGCTTGGCGATATCGCCATGATCAGCGGCGGGCGAAGTGCCCATGCGCTGCAATTTGGCGCGCTGGCGCACGATATTGACGCGCCGTTGTGTCGTTTAAGCCAAAGCTGCGGCAAGTTACTTGCCGACGAACAGCTGACGTACCGGCCACAAGGTGGTTTGCAGCTATTCAGCCTGGGGATTGCCGACACTCATTTCCGTGAACGCAACCGTGAAGGCCGTTTATTAACGCTGGTGCAGGATGCCAAAGCGCCGGCAGGTTTTGGCGTTGATGAAGCCACAGTGCTACGTGCCCGTTTTGCCCCGGACAAGGACGGCAATGGCCAGGACGCAGAGCTGGAAGTACTTGGCAGTGGCGGCGTCTGGGTCATTGAACGTACCGCAGCCCAAGGTGGCCTCAGTGGGCCGTCCGCAACGCTTGCACAACTGAAAGTCAGCCGTTTGTTGCCGGGTGACAGCCTGCACTGGCAGCAAAACGCCGGCGCTGCAGTGAAGTATCAGGGCCAGCTGTCCTGCGGTGAGCCGCCGGTAACCGATGCGGCAACAGTGGACAGCGAGGCTTATGCACCACTGCGTCAACCAGGCCTGAGTGTTCACTGGCAACTTGGTGCAGCCGGCAAGGTAGAAGCCTGTCAACGTAGCGACGGCCGCTGGCATTATCTGGCGCAGCCGCTTAGTCTGCAGCTAAACCGCTCTCAAGGATAGCCAGATGCAAACACCTTCTCCTGCCACCAAGACCAGCCGCGGCTGGCAAATGCCCGACACCCTGCTGATTGTTGGCGGCGTGTTATTGCTGGCGTTGTTACTGACCGCCCTGCTCGCGCCCGGGCAATTTGCAACCCGGCTGGATGCCGAAACCGGCCGCCATCTGCTGCAGGCTGGCAGTTATCAGGCGGTTGGCGAAGCCTCGTTAGCGCCTATTTTTACCGCCGGCGAGCAAACCGGCTTTTTCAGCGCCTTTTTTGACGGCATGACCTCTGGCAGCCGCTCCGGCTCCGCCATCGGCGTCGTGGTATTTATCCTGCTGGTCGGCGGCAGTTTTGGCATTGTGCTCAGAACCGGCGCTATCGACGAAATGCTGAAATGGCTGATCAACCGGCTACAACACAAAGCCCGTTTATTACTGCCGGTGATGGCGCTGTTTTTCTCGTTAGGCGGCGCCGTATTTGGCATGGGTGAAGAAGCCATGGCCTTTGCCGTGTTTTTGGTGCCGCTGGTCCGCTTACTGGGGTACGACGCTATCACGGGGGTGTTGCTGACTTACGGTGCCACTCAGGTGGGGTTTGCCACCTCCTGGATGAACCCGTTTTCGGTCGCCATCGCCCAGAGTATTGCGGGCTTACCGCCACTGTCCGGCGCCGGCTTCCGGATGGTGATGTGGCTGGTGTTCACGCTGATTTATATCATCTGGATGATGAGCCGCGCTGAGCGGCTGCGGAAACACCAGCAAGGCACAGCACAGGTACAACCTTTTGCGCTGGAGCAGAAGTTCGCCTGGCCACATCTGCTGATTGTACTCTGTTTTGCCGCCGGCATGGTCTGGCTGGTCTGGGGCGTGGTGACTCAAGGATATTACCTGCGCGAGATCGCCAGTCAGTTTCTGGTCATTGGTTGTGTCTCCGCTGTGTTAGCCCGGCTGTTTTTGCCACAGCAAGGCCGCACCAACGACTATGTCGACGCCTTTAAAACCGGCGCCGCCCAGCTGTTACCGGCCGCCATGGTCGTTGGTATCGCCCAGGGTATTCTGTTGCTGCTTGGCGGCACAGATCCAGCCAAACCTTCAGTGATTAACACCATTTTGCAGCACGCCGCCAGCACTATTGACGGCCACAGCTCGAT
>CAMLNG010000135.1 GCA_946481195.1 uncultured Chromatiaceae bacterium | reverse complement strand
TGTCCATCCGTTTGGTCTGGTCCAGCATCACCGAGTGCGCTTTTTGCCAGATCGCCTGTTGCGGCAGGTGCTCGGGTTCCATCATTTCCAGATAGCCCTGCAATACCGTCAGCGGCGTGCGCAGCTCGTGTGACACGTTGGCAACAAAGTCTTTGCGGATTTGCTCCAGCTGTTTAAGCTGGGTAATGTCGCGGATGATCAGCAGATACTGTTTTTCACCATATTGCAGCACACGATATTCCAGCGTCAGATCTTCAGTTAGTGGCGACGGTAGCTCAATGGCTTGCTCGAAATTCTGCTGCTGCAGATATTGTTGAAATTCAGGGTTACGAATGAGGTTATCAATACGCTGGCGTTCGTCCATCGGCCAGCGCAAACCGGCTAGCTGCTGGGCCAGTTTATTACACCAGACGATAGTCCAGTCTAAACTCAGCACCACAATGGCATCCGGCAAAGCTTCAGCGCCGTCGCGAAACCGCCGCACTAATGCACGCAAATCCTTGTTTTTCTTACGCGCTTTGCGCTGACGATAATAAATACCGTCAAAAACCTGCTGCCAGCTGCCATCACCGGCCGGTGGTGACAACTTGCGGTCACGCCACAGCCATTTATCCAATAAAAACAGATGCTTGTAATGCCAGGCAATAATACCAAGCGCAAGCAACAACAGGAACTCAGTGGTCAGGTCAAACAGCCAGCCCAGCGCTGCTGCCAGCAAAAACAAGCCGGCCAGGCGACTGACAATAGCCCGTTTGGACAGTAATAAACGCATAGCACCTACTTGGTTGCGACGGCCTGTCAGCAACAGGCCGTCCGGCAGACTGAGGTTATTTTACCGAAAAACGATAGCCGGAGCCACGCACAGTTTGCACTAAGCGGTCATGACCACCATGCGAAATCGCTTTACGCAGACGACGGATATGCACGTCTACAGTACGGTCTTCGACATACACATTGGTGCCCCAGACATGGTCCAGCAACTGTTCACGGCTGTATACACGCTCAGGATGGGTCATAAAGAAATGCAGCAGGCGGAACTCCGTCGGGCCCATATCCAGCGGCTGGTCAACCGCCGTCACACGGTGCGACACCGGATCCAGTTTTAAGCCCTGTACTTCAATCACTTCATCCAGACTGGTTGGTGCGACGCGGCGGATCACCGCTTTAATCCGCGCCATCAGCTCTTTCGGTGAGAATGGTTTGGTGACATAGTCATCAGCGCCCACTTCGAGGCCCCGCACTTTGTCTTCTTCTTCACCACGCGCTGTGATCATGATGATCGGAATGCTGCGGGTCAGTTCATGTTGTTTCATTTTTTTGGCAATTTGAATGCCACTGCCACCGGGCAGCATCCAGTCCAACAGCACTAAATCCGGGTAAGGTTCCACCAGCTGATTGATTGCACTGTCAAAATCAGCCGCTGTACTGGCCTGATATCCATTTTGCTCCAGCACAAAACACAACATATCGCGAATTGGTGCTTCATCTTCCACTATCAGAATTCGTCTCGACATAGCCTGTTACCATCATCCGAGGTTTTGGGTACTGCGCTCAGTATCCCGCCTTATTATGACATTTTTATGAAAGACAGCAGTCCGGTGCTGACTTTGTCACAATTCATTTGCATACAGCTTCAGCTGTGCGTGATTTTTTTACCTGCGACAGCACAGCCGGCCATCGCATACCGGCAGCAAAATATTACGAACTGGTAAGACAGTTCCGTGACAGTTTTCTGAAGCTTTTTTGACAGTATGGCCGCCAGCCTGCGTCACGCTTGTAGCCGCCAACACTGTCATCTGCCTGCCAACATTCTGTCATAAAACAGTCACGCCCGCGCTTTACCGTCTCTGCAGTTTTTTATGACCCACTGCATCGACGGAGATTAAGATGGCATTCGGCAAGATTTTAAAGTTAAGCGCAATTTCGACTGCTTTGTTCCTGGCTGGTTGTGGCGGCGGTGACATTGTGATTAGCACCGGGAATGGCTCGACCACACCAACAAACCCAACCACACCGACCACTCCTACCAGCAAATGTCCAAGCTTCGCCAAAGAAGGCGCAGCTGTCGGTGGCATCAGCAAAACCATTTGTGAAGTCAGCGGCACTTTAACAGCAGACGCCACTTTCACTTCTGGCATCGTCTGGGCTTTAAGCGGTAAAGTACAGGTCGGTAATGACAACGCCAACAGCGCCACCCTGACCATTGAACCTGGCACTACAGTGTTTGGTAAATCCGGTGCCGATTTCTTAGTAGTCGCCCGCGGTTCTAAAATCAGCGCAGTTGGCTCTGCTAACGCGCCTATCGTGTTCACATCAGTGAACGACATGATTGGTACTGCCAACGATGCGTCTGCCGGCCAATGGGGCGGCATCGTGCTGCTGGGTAAAGCACCGACCAACAAGTGTGATGCAGCTGCGCTGGCCGCTTGTAAAATTGAAGCGGAAGGCAACGCCGGCCCATACGGTGGCGACCGCCCGACTGACAGCAGCGGGATCCTGAAATTTGTGCAGGTGAAATACGCCGGCTACGAAGTCATCAAAGACAACGAATTAAACGGTGTCACTTTCGCCGGTGTCGGTTCAGGCACTGTGGTGGACTACCTGCAAGTGCATAACAACTCAGACGACGGCGTGGAGTTCTTCGGCGGTACTGTAGATCTGAAACACTTAGTGCTGACCGGTAACCGCGACGACTCACTGGACTGGGCCGACGGCTGGACCGGCCGTGTGCAACACGTGCTTATTCGTCACAACCCGAACAACCTTGAAGCCAACCGCGCCATAGAAGCTGACAACCAGTCTTCAAAATTTGACGCGACACCAGTGTCAAAACCACGGCTGTCAAACATCACCATTATCGGTAACGCTTTCACATCAGCCGCGGCCGATTCTGAAGGTATCCTGCTGCGCGCCGGTACTGCCGGTGAGATTTACAACACCATCATCACCGGGCCAAAAGGCATGGGTGAGTGTTTTGAAATCGAAACACCAGAATCAGTTGCCAACGCCAACAGCGGCAAAATCATTTTCCGTAACTCTATTGTAAATTGCCCGGAAAACTTTAAATCACCAAAAGATGCTGCCGGCAACACGCTGTTAGACGTAGCAAAATGGTTTGCGGCCCAGCCAGACAACAGCACTGCCGACCCGCTGCTGGGCGGTTACATGCCTGCGGCCACATCACCGGCGCTTGGCAAAGGTTACAACATGCAGAACTTTGTCGACCCATGGTTCGACAACGTGACTTATATCGGTGCATTTGACGGCATCACCGACTGGACCAAAGGCTGGACCCACGGCTTACACGCCAGCAATGCTGCGCTGACGGCTTGCCCGGCAGGCACCACAGAAGTGGCGTCTTTAACCGGTAAACTGAACTGTGAAGTCAAAGGCACATTAACCAGCAACGTGGCATTAAAAGCCGGTGCAGATGATGTGTTAAACGACAAAGTCACTGTCGGTGGCGACAACACCACATCTGCCACGCTGAGCATTGACCCGGGTGTGCGAATCTACGGCAAATCTGGTCAGGATTATTTAGTGATTGCCCGCGGCAGCAAACTGATGGCGGAAGGTTCGCCGACTGCGCCTATCGTGTTCACCTCGCTGCAGGACGTGATTGGCTCTGCCACCCGCGCCGGCCAATGGGGCGGTATTGTGGTGCTGGGTAACGCGCCAAGCAACAAGTGTGACCAGGCGGCGACCACCTGTTCTATCGAAGCAGAAGGCAACGCCGGCCCATACGGCGGTTACAAAGCCGATGACAACTCTGGCGTGATCAAGTACGTGCAAATCCGCAACGCCGGTTACGAAGTGATTAAAGACAACGAGTTAAACGGTCTGACCCTGGCTGGCGTCGGTAAAGGCACTGTGGTGGACCACATCCAAATCCACAAAAACCTTGATGATGGTTTGGAACTGTTCGGCGGTACTGTCAACGTCAAATATGTGGTGTTAACTGGTAACGAAGACGATTCACTGGACTGGACTGACGGCTGGAACGGTAAAGCGCAGTTCCTGCTGGTGAAACACGATGCGGCCAACACAGTGACTAACCGTGGTATCGAAGCTGATAACCAATCAACCAATTTTTCAGCGACGCCACTGTCAGAGCCAACTATCGCCAACATGACCATCATCGGCAACACCTTTAAGTCTGCTGACATGGATTCAGAAGGCATCCTGCTGCGCGCTGGTACTTCAGCCAAGCTGCACAACATTCTGGTAGCAGGTCCTAAAACGGACACTGGCGCCATGGGCGAATGTCTGGAAATTGAATCAACACAATCTCAGGCTTTAGCAGCCAGTGCCAAATTGGTAATGACGCACTCAGTCCTGGGTTGCCCGGAACCATTTAAAGGCACTGTGTCGCCAACGATGACAGTTAAACAATGGTTTGAAGGCCAGCAAGGCAACAAAACTGCTGCCGACCAGGCTGCTGTGCTGAACGGCCTGTACACCATCGATACCACAGCCGCTAAAGACATGGCTGCCGTTGACAGCTTCTTCACCAAGACCACCTTTGTCGGTGCCATGGATGCGGCGAACGACTGGACCAAAGGCTGGACCACTGGTTTAGGCAACTAAGCACTATCAAGCGCCGGCTTTTGAGTGTTCAAAGGCCGGCTTTGTGCTGAGAAATACTTTTGTGTAGAACCCGGCCCAAACCGGGCAGATAAAAACTCTGGCTGGAATTTACAGCCGACAGGATCCAGAAAAATGAGTAGCTTGCACCCATTTGGCCCATTGCAATTAAACCCGAACCGCGTCGCCCGCGCTGTCTTATTGGCCTTAACTGCCAGCGCAGCCCTGCCGTTGTCTGCGGCTGTAGCACAGGAAACAACCCAGCAAACCACACAGCAAGTAGCAGCACCAGCTGCAACGGCCAGCGAGACACAGGCCGTAGAACGGATTAACGTGTCAGGCCGGCTGTTGAGCTCAGCCGCCGCCACCGCTGAAGAGCGTCGCCAGCAACCCTTTGTTGCCGAGTTGCTGGGTATGGACCAAATCTCCCGTGCCGGTGACGGCAACGCCGCCGCCGCCCTGCGCCGCGTGACCGGTTTGACGCTGGTCAAAGACAAATTTATCTACGTGCGCGGCCTTGGTGAGCGTTATTCATCCACGCTGTTAAACGGCGCCCAGGTGCCAAGCCCGGACCCAACCCGGAACGTCGTGCCGATGGATATGTTCCCGGCCGGCATCATAGAAAGCATGGTGGTGCAAAAATCCTATTCGCCGGAATTACCGGCCGCTTTTGGTGGCGGTAATATCAATATCCGCACCAGCAGCATTCCGTTAGATCAGGTCTTTAGCTTCTCAGTCGGTACTGAATACAACAGCCTCAGCAGTGACAAGGGCCTAGACTACACCGGCGGCGGTGATGACTGGCGCGGCCGTGATGACGGCACCCGCAGTTTATCCGATCCATTCCGCGCTGCGGTCGCGCAATACGGCTCATTAGATCTGGTGAAAAT
This sequence comes from uncultured Chromatiaceae bacterium, assembly GCA_946481195.1. The sequence goes on along the minus strand of CAMLNG010000135.1, from coordinate 3,255 downwards.
TGCCCAGGGCCTTGGGGGTGTTAATGCCGACAACCTGGCCAAAGCGGAGCTGATTAACCGTAATCTCGGCCTGGAAATGAACCGCGACCTCGATGTGCGTGAAAAAAGCTTAGGCCCGGCCTATGACGCCAGCATGTCCTGGGGCAATCGCTTTGATATCGGCGAGCGTGTATTTGGCGTGATGGCTGGTGTCAGCTACGACCAGTCCAGCGAAAACAGCAAAGATCAGGAACGTTATTACTCCATCACCACCGGCAACGAACTGACACCGCTGAACCGCTATGACGATATTCTGCGTACCGAGCACCAGGTCAAACTGTCCGGCATGCTGAACTTTGGTTTCGAGTGGGACAACAACAACCGCTTCGAAACTTCCAGCATCTATCTGCAGGACACCAAAGATCGCATCAAACGCAAAATCGGTGATTCGATTGAAACCATCAACGAAGCCAACCGCGAAAACGAATTTTACAACATCCTGTATGAAGAGCGTTCGATGCTCAGCAACCAGATCCGCGGTAAACATACGCTGGACTGGGCCGGTGACTTAAATATCGACTGGCAGTACACCGACGCCAAAGCAGAACGCCGCGCACCGGGTGAAGTCGAGTATCTGTATGTCCGCTCGCTGGACGACGCTGGTGCGCTGCAAAGCAAAACCATGCGCCGCAGCGACAACGCGGTGATTTATCAGTTCGGCAATATGGAAGACAACACCGAAAACGTCAGCTGGAATGCCAAATACCCGCTGTCGACGGAAAAAACCGAATGGTCTTTCAGCACCGGCTACAGCTATTTCGAACGTCAGCGCGACGCTTCAACGGCGCGTTATAAGTTTGACACCCGTGGCTTTAGCAATGCTGATTTAAGTCAGGCGTACAGCCAGATTTTTGCCGACGCCAATATTCAGAACGCCGCCAAACGGTTTCAGATCTCGGACGTAACCGGTGACGCCGACGACTATAAAGCGGCGCAGATGATCGACGCCGCCTATGTCGCGATGGAAGCCACTTACGACTACACCTGGCGGGTGAATCTGGGTGTGCGTTATGAAGACTTCCGTCAGGTTTCAGTACCGCTGAATCCGTCTACAGGTGCAGCGCAAGGCGATGTCAGCAAAATGCTGATCCAGCAGGATGATTTATACCCTGCCCTGTCGGTCACCTGGATGCGTACCGAAGAGACGCAACTGCGCTTTGGCTTCAGTGAAACTGTAGTGCGGCCGGATTTACGCGAAGTGACACCGGTGCTGTTTATCGACCCAATTACTGACTTTAAAGTGATGGGTTTTGCCGACCTGAAGAGCACCGACATCAAAGGTTACGACATGCGCTTTGAATCTTACTTAGATTCCGGCAGCAACTACAGCATCGGCGTGTTCTACAAAGACATGGTGAACCCAATCGAAGCCATTGAACTCAAAGGCTCAGACGGTAACCTGCTGATGTCATTCCGTAATGCCTTAGCTGGCGAAGTATACGGGATTGAAGCCGAAGCACTACAAAAACTGGATATGTTTGAAGGCGACTTTGGTCAGTTTGTTGATAACTTCTTTATCAACAGCAACGTGACTTTCAGTAAGTCTGAAATCGAAATGCAGGCGCTGGGCGAGTCGAACCTGACCAACCTGGTGCGGCCATTGACCGGTCACAGCAAATACGTGGTGAACTTCCAGCTTGGTTACGATTCCGACAACGAAGACCATACTGCGACGCTGACCTACAACGTATTTGGCAAACGCATCGCCTTCGCCGGCATTGACGGTAAAGACGACGCCTACGAGCAGCCATTCCACTCGCTGGATTTCACTTACAGCTACACAGTCCTGCCGGAAGGTAACCTGAAGTTCTCGGTGAAAAACCTGCTGAATGAAGAAACAGAAATTCTGCAACAAGGCGAAATTCTGCAAAAACGCGAAGAAGGTGTCAGCGTCGGCTTAAGTTACAGTCAGAAGTTCTGATAAGCCCTGAGGCTCAGATTGATAACGGTTAGAGAACCGCGGAGGTTAGCAAGGACGCTACCCCGCGGTTCTGTTTTTTAGTTGCAGGCGAGATAGCTGTTCTGACCAGCTTTACCTTGACCTGAGCTATGCGGGTTCTTTAAGATCAACACCACTTTTCGCCAGAGGCTGCATTTCCTTGGACATACCCAGTCGACCTTCTTTGTTGTAATTCAGTCTGCCGCCTCTCCCCTGTTGTTTTGCCGGGTCAGTTGCAGTCTGACCGGCGTATTGCCACCTCAAAGTATATTCTCGCGCTGTGTCGTTCCTGGATCTTCCGGCTAGATTAACGGAGTCACCTGATGCTGCGGATCTTTACCGTACAACAACAAAAACTGGAACGGCTCGAGCTGCAAAGCGCTGAGCAGGTACAGCAGGCCATTTGGCTGGACTTGCAGGAACCCGATGACGCTGAACGTAGTTTTATCAGCGACCAATTTGGCCAGCAGCTGGCGCTGCGTGCAGAACTGGACGATATCGAAGCCTCGGCACGTTTCTTCGAAGACGAAGATGGCCTGCACGTGCACTCGTTGTTTTTTTATCAGGAAGAACGTGCCGCCACCACCACCGTCGCTTTTACCATTCGCGACGGCCGGCTGTTTACGCTGCGGGAACGCGAACTGCCGGTATTCCGGCTGTACCGGATGCGCGCCCGCAACGCACACCTGCAAAGCAGCAACGCCTTTGAACTGCTGCTGGATTTATTTGAAGTCAAAATCGAACAGCTAGCCGACAGTATCGAAGAGATTTCGCTGGCGCTGGAAGCCATCAGCCAGGTGATTTTGCAGGGTAAACAAAACGAAGCCTTTCAGGAATCGCTGTCGAAACTGACTGAACTCGAGGATATGAGCTGGAAAGTGCGGCTTTGTCTGATGGATACCCAGCGCGCGATCAGCTTTTTGCTGCGTAAAGCGCGCTTACCGGCCGACCAGCTGGAGCAGGCGCGCGACGTACTGCGCGACGTTGAATCGCTGCTGCCACACAATGAATCTTTTTCGCAGCGCGTCAACTTCCTGCTGCAGTCGGCAATGGGTTTTATCAACATCGAACAAAACCGCATTATCAAAATTTTCTCGGTGGTGTCAGTGATTTTCCTGCCACCGACTTTGGTCGCGAGCAGCTACGGCATGAATTTCGCGCATATGCCGGAGCTGAATCTGACCTATGGCTACCCGCTGGCGTTGGGGCTGATGTTACTCGCCGGCATCACGCCTTATCTGTTTTTTAGATCGGAAGAGCGTCGTGTAGGGGGAGTG
>CAMLNG010000134.1 GCA_946481195.1 uncultured Chromatiaceae bacterium | reverse complement strand
GCCACCAGCACTTCAGCGATACTGCCAATTAAGGATAACTGCGTGTCTTGTTCCATTTGCGCCAGGGCGTACAACCCATCCTGCGGGTTCAGTGCTTCTGCGACATCTTTGCTTCGCATCGACACCGCACAAATTCGCCAGTTGCCGCCGGCTTTGGCCATGGCGGCATCGGTATAAAACGCCTGGTGACCACGAAAAAACGCGCCCGGGCCTAAATGTACAATACCGATTTGCGGACTTTTGCCGTTTTTTAAATAAGCCGGTAATAAAGCGCCGGCATTTTGCAGATTTAACCGCTTCATAACTGATACGCCTGTTTTGCTAAGCGGTACGTCAGGTCATAGGCCAGTTCGTGGGCTTCGTCTTCGTTTAAGCGGTGTTCAGCCACCAGCTGGGCGAGGAACCGGCAGTCGATGCGCCGCGCTACGTCATGCCGCGCCGGGATCGACAAGAAAGCGCGGGTGTCGTCGTTAAAACCACAAGTGTTATAAAAGCCGGCGGTTTCAGTGACCTGATGGCGGAAGCGCAACATGCCTTCCGGTGAGTCGTGGAACCACCAGGCCGGGCCCAGTTTTAACGCCGGATAATGGCCAGCCAGCGGTGCCAGTTCGCGGGCATAAGTGGTTTCATCCAGCGTAAACAGGATGATGTTCAGGCGCGCTTCGTTTCCATATTTCTGCAGCAGCGGCTTTAACGCCTGCACATATTCAGTCGGGCTTGGAATATCGGCGCCTTTGTCCGGGCCAAACCGCTCAAAAATCACCGCATTGTGGTTGCGGTGCGCACCCGGGTGAATTTGCATCGTCATGCCATCTTCAAGGCTCATGCCGGCCATTTCGGTCAGCATCTGACCACGGAACAGCTCTGCGTCAGCGGCACTGGCGCCAGCTAAGCAGCGGGCAAATAAGGCTTCAGCCTCGGCCAATGGTAAATCTGCAGTATTGGCAGTCGGGTGACCGTGATCGGTTGCCGTCGCGCCATGGTCGCGGAAATAAGCACGACGAATTCTGAGCGCCTGCAGATAACCTTGCCAGTTACTGGTATCTTCGCCGGTGATCTCTCCCAGTTTTTGCACATTCGCGGCAAAATCGGCGCGATCAGCATCCACCACGTCGTCAGGCCGGAAGGTGGTGATCACGCGTTTTTCAAAACCAGTGCCCTTCAGTTTGGCGTGGTGTTTTAAGTCGTTCAGCGCGCCTTCGGTGGTGGCGATCACTTCGATATTAAAGCGATCCAATAAAGCACGTGGTTTAAAAGCGTCTGTGGCGAGCGCCGCATTGATATGGTCGTAGTACAGATCCGCCGTGGCCGGGCTCAGGCTTTCGCGCAGGCCAAACACATCATGGAACACTGAATCCAGCCAGATCCGCGACGGTGTGCCACGGAACAGATGATAATGCGCAGCGAATATATGGAAAATTTTACGATAGTCGGTTTCCACCGCCACACCATCGCGCCGGCGGATGCCCAGTTGCTCCAGTGTAATGCCCTGACTGTACAACATGCGGAACACATAATGATCCGGCAGTAACAGCAAGCTGGTGGCATTGTCCCAGTTCTGATTATCCGCAAACCAGCGCGGGTCAGTGTGGCCATGCGGACTGACGATCGGTAAATCTTTAATGCGCGCATATAACCGGCGGGCTATATCGCGTTGCAGCGGATCGGCGGCAAATAGCCGGTCTGGGTGTAACTCTAATGCTTTGCTTGATGCTGTATTGCTTTGTGCGGTCATAGTTGATCTCTTCGCTGCTCGCCCGTCTAAGCCCACGAGGCCATTAATTTCTGACGTCCCGGCCTCAATAGTTTGTTTAAAGCGTCACGCCGATTTTCAAGATGGCGATCTCTTTGTTCTGATAAATCTCATTGCGTGTCCGCTCGCCGGAAGCCACCGCAACCAGATAACGGAAGAATTCTTTGGCAAATTCAGTGGGTTGCACGCCTGGTTGCAACATGGCGCCGGCGTCATAGTCAATCCAGGTCGGTTTACGCACCGACAAGGCCGTGTTGGAACTGATTTTGACCGTCGGTACCGGAAAACCGAGCGGCGTGCCACGGCCTGTGGTGAATAACAACAAAGTCGCGCCAGCCGCGGTTAATGCCGTCGAAGAGACCGCGTCATTGCCTGGGCCTTGCAGCAAGGTCAGGCCCGGCACCTTGGCGCGCTCGCCATAACCAATCACCTGCTCAACCACAGCACTGCCGCCTTTTTGAATAGCGCCTAAGGATTTTTCTTCCAGCGTGGTGAGGCCACCGGCTTTATTGCCTGGGCTCGGGTTTTCATACACCGGTTGGTTATTGGCGATGAAATATTGTTTAAATTCATTGACTAAGCTGACGATATCGCTAAACACTTCCTTTGTTCTGGCCCGCGCCATCAGCACTTGTTCAGCACCAAACATTTCCGGCGTTTCGGTCAATATGACTTTAGCACCGGCACTGGCGGCTAAATCGGCGATTTGCCCAACCAGCGGATTGGCGGTGAGGCCAGAGAAACCATCCGAGCCGCCGCATTTCATACCAAAGCTGAGTTTGCTAATCGGGCAAGGTTGACGCTCATCGCCGGCCATTAACTGCAGCAATTCAATCGCGGCTTTGAGGCCTTCTTCGTCTTCGTCGGTAACCTGCTGGGCGTTAAAAGCACGAATGCGCGCCGGGTCTAGATGTTCCAGGCCCATGAGTAAGGTCGCGAGCTGATTGTTCTCACAACCGAGGCCAATGATTAGCACAGCACCGGCGTTGGGATTTTGCGCCAGGCCCGCCAACACACTGCGGGTATGGGCCAGGTCGTCGCCAAGCTGCGAGCAGCCAAACGGATGGGTATAAGCAAACACACCGTCGATATTGGCAAGGCCGGCGCTTTCAACATACTGTTGCGCCGCTTTGGCAATACGGCTTGCCGCCTGATTGACACAACCGACGGTGTTTAAAATCCACAGCTCATTGCGGGTGCCCGCTTCGCCATTCGCGCGCAGATAACCCATAAATTCAGTTGGTAAATCAGCAGGATAGCTGCCGTTATCGGTAGTTAAACCACTGTATTGATAAGCCAGTTCACCATCCAGTGCAGTTTTTAAATTGTGGCTATGGATATGACCACCGGCCGGCACGTCCTGTGTCAGCACGCCGATGGCATAACCATATTTGATCACGCTGTCGCCGGCTTTCAGTGGCGTCAGTGCAAATTTGTGCCCGGCCGGCACTTCAGCCGGCAGGCTGACTTCGCCTTTGCTGGTGCTTAACACCATGCCGGCATTTAACTGCTGCAATGCCACCGCGACATTGTCGCGCGCATGCACCTGCCAAAGCAGGATCTCTGGCGTTTGCAACAGCGGTGCACTGCAGCCGGGGTTTGAGTTTGCTTCTATTGCCATTGCGTCAGCACCTGTGTGTTTTTTGTTGGTCGGCGTGGCTTCACTACGACCTGTTAATTCATTTAATTGCATATACTGTCTATCGGTAGCAACAACGCGCTAAAAAAATCAGCGCTGTACCTTTTTATCCCAAAAAGCGCCACGGCTGACCATTGACCAGCACTTGCTGGCACTCCAGCTGGCCTACCGCTTCCAATATACCGACACTCTGGCAATTCACCCGCACTCTGGATAACTGCAGCGGACCTATTTGCGCTTCAGGGAAACCACGCAGCTCAAACAGTCTGTCGGCTTTGTCGACCTGTAAATTGTGCACAAAGATATTGCGCACCGTCGGCAAAAAGGCGCCAGCGCGGCCTTCTTCATAAAAATAGTTCACCACGATAACGTCTTTGACTTCACCGATGACGATGTCGCGCAGCGCGACAGTATCAATCAGGCCACCGCGCAGCGCGTTGGTTTTGATGCGCAGGCCACGGTCTAATTCCGGGCTACTCATCAACAAACGTCTCGCAAAAATATGCTTAGCGCCACCAGAGATTTCGCTGCCGATCACCACGCCACCATGGCCGGCTTTCATCGTGCAATCCTGAATAAGGATTTGCTCGACCGGGCGGTTCAGGCGACGGCCATCGGCGTTACGGCCGGATTTTAATGCGATACAGTCATCGCCGGTGTCAAATAAACAATGCTCAATTAATACACGACGGCAAGATTCCGGGTCGCAGCCATCGGAATTAGGCCCGTGCGACACCACGTTAACGCGGCTAATCAACACATCTTCCGACAACACCGGGTTGAGCACCCAAAATGGTGAATTTTTTAAGGTCAGGCCGTCCACCAGCACTTGTTTGCACTGATACACCTGAAACAGCGGCGGACGCAGGAAGTTCTCCGGCAACACACGCTCGGCCACAGGTTTGTCCTGCTCCACCCACTGCATTAATAAGTCACGGCCTGGTTGCTGCACCTGGCTGTCGTCCACCGGCCACGGCGTGTGTTTCCATTGGCCTTTCCACGGCCACCAGCTGCTGTTACTGCCACCACCGTCGATAGTGCCTTCGCCGGTGAGGCCAATATTCTGTGCAGCAAAAGCATAAATCAGCGGCTGATAACCCATCAGCTCCATGCCTTCCCAGCGGGTAAATACCAACGGCAGATAGAGTTCTGTGGCCGGATGAAAAGCTAACAACGCATCTTTTGCGACATGCAGCTCCACATTGGATTTCAGCGTTAAGGCACCGCAGGGCCACACGCCAGCTGGCACCAAAACCCGACCGCCACCGGCCTGATGGCAGGCGTCAATGGCACGCTGAAAAGCTGCTCTGTTATGCCGCGCAGTATTCAAATCCCCCTGCTGACCGGTATGGGCAGCAAAAGCACTGACGTTAAATACTCTGGCAGGAAAGCTGGTGCGGGCTAAATCGCGTTCAATCGCATCAGCCTGATCCCACAACAAATCCAGCGCTGTGCGCTGCGGATAACTGATGGCATCAGCCGGGCCTGCCGCTGAACTACAACGCCATAATGCCAATGGCAGCGCGGCAGCAAGGCCGGCTTTGAGAAATTGGCGTTTTGGCATCATTGGCATCTGTGAACCCCACATAAGCTGATTGCAGCAGCTGTACCTCAGCTGAGGTCCAGTTGCAGCTTGTATTGAAAAGCAGCATAAGACAAGCTGCCACCGGTGGCAATAGTAAGACAAAAAATTTTGCCACCGCAGGACAGAAATCAGACCAGCAGGCTGGGCATCACTGCAGACAGAGATGCCCGGCCTGGAACACAATATAATTTAAATGCTGCTCTCACTTGCGTAGCTAGCCGCTGTGTCGGTGGCAATTTGCGCCATCAGCTGCAGCACCAGCGTTAACAATGGCTCCTGCTGCCGGCGTGCTAAACAGCCAAACACCAGCTGCACTTGCTGCAGCACGGGCCCGATTAAACGGACTTCACCTTTGGCTGCAGCATCCCGCGCCGTCGGCGTGTGCAACAGACCAATGCCGACACCGCTACTAATCAGCGCGCGGATCAGATGCTCCTGATCGGCTTCAATCAATTTCGCCGGCCGGAATTGCTGCCGGGCAAATAAGCTCTCCGCAGCACGGCCACAACAGCTGCCAGCCGGCGCACTGATCCACGGCAACAACGCAAGCCACTGCCAGTCCGGTTCCGGTTCCGCTCTGAAAGCAGCCGGTAACAGCTGCGGCGATACTGCCAGCTGAATACCAAAACTGTCCACCGGCTGACTATACAGCAGCTCCTGCTGTTCATATTCAGTGTAAAAACCAGCGTCGAGCCGGCCTTCCCGCAGCGCTGTGGCAATATCAGCCGGGCTGCCAAACTCTAAACTGACATCCAGTTCCGGCGCGGTTTCACTAAGCTGGGCCAATAACTTGCCTAACAACACCGCACTGGCACCACGATTTGACCCCAGCCGCAGCCGACCGCTCAGGCCACCACGCAGGCGCCTTGCTTCATCGAGCAAATCACGCTGTTGTGCCAGCAGTTGTTCGGCCTTGCTGAGGATGGTCACACCGTGAGGCGTCAGAGTCATACCACGCACAGTGCGGTCAAACAGACTCAACCCCAATTCTTCTTCCAGCGCTTTAATTTGGGCACTGACCGCCGGCTGGCTTAAATACAGCTGTTCGGAAGCTTTGGTCACTGCCCCGGTCTTGGCGACAGTAACAAATATCTTTAACTGATAGAGTTCCATGTAAAGACCTCTCGTTAAGCAAAATCAGACCGGCAATAAGGTGACGGACCAAGCGTTATAAAGCTGTGCCGACAGGTACAAACCAACACCAAACACCAGATGACTGCTCAGGCTTTTTAAGCGAGCTTGCCAGGGCGCCGCTGTTTTTGCCGCAGCAATGCCAAGACCAAAGGCCGGCTGCATCAGCAGAAATGGCATCACCACTGTGACGGCACCGAAAATCAGCGCCGGGGCCAGCGTCGGTGTGGCCAGCCATTGGCCGCCCTGCCAGCATAACAATGGCACAGCGAACAGCACCCCTATCGCATAATGCGCAGTCCAGCCGAGCGCACATTCACCACTTTGTGCCGGCGCTTTGCCAATGCCGTTGTGGCGGAATTGCCCGCGGCGCATCAGTGCAAACCAGCGGCCGACCAGACAAAAACTCAGCGATTTAATGCCAAAACCTTTGTTGAGTAACAAAGACCAACCATCCAGCACCAGTGTCGCGCCGATACCAAGTACCAGTGCAGCACCGGTCAGTTGCCATAAAGTATCCATCATCATCTCCTGCTTCAGTCGCTATTTATCACTTCAAGCTTCTTTATCCACGACCGCATTGACCAGCATCCGCACCAGCGGCGTCACTGCAACTATGGTTGGAAAGGCGACGATAAAAGCCATGCCCCAGGCATGTAACCAGATGCCGGCCAGACCTTCGACCGGGCCCAGATTCAGCAGCGTGATGACAAAAGACATAATGCCCGACATCAGCAGCGACATAAAAAACGAGAACACATAAGGGGTATGTTTGCGTGCGATCACTTGTTGCTCCCGGCGCCTGCCACGGCACCTTTCATCAAATTTCAGTTGGGTCTATGCCGGCCATCGTGGCTGTTTGCAGCGCAGCGACCGGCGATGTGCACAGTGTGCCGTGCCATGCCGGTGGCGTCTAATTGTCATTTCAGATAGGGGTATCAGTTTTTCTGAGGGTATAACAAAAAGCCCCGATCTGCAGTCGGGGCCTGAACTATTCATGGACAGAATGTCGCTGGTCAGCGGGTTTTGTCCAGTAAAGCCTGATGCATGTCTTCCAGCGCTTTACCACGGGTTTCAATGCCTTTGCGTTGCAGCACCAGGGCCGCAATCAGCAAAGCCAGACCAATTGCCAGCGCTGAACCACCAATATGGCTAAACCAGCCCAACACACCAAAACCAGCGCCGAGAATGCCGCCAAACTTTGAACTGGCGGCGACCAACCCGGAGCCGGACGCGCGTAAATGCACCGGATAAATTTCAGCGGCGTACGGGATCAACATCGCAATCACTCCACTGGCGCTGACCAGTAACAACGCAATCGCCAGCGACAGCCAGAATGGCTGATAAAACTGCAGGAAATCAAACAACACAAAAGACCCCAGCGACATTGCGGTCAGCAGCAGAAACAACCATAAGGTCTTGATACTGCTCCAGTTGTGATACAGCCAAATCACCAGTAATACCGCCGGGATCGCCATCAGCGCCGACTTTGCAATAATGGCGCTGGCTTCAGCGGCAAATCCCAGTTCGCCGAGGTTAACCGGCAGCCAGAGCAAAAAGCCAAAATTGACCAGACCCCAGGCAACGCCAGCCAACAATAAACCTATGCTGAGACCGGCGTAAGGCGCCTGAAACAATTGGCTGATCCCACCAGTTGCCTGTGGTTGTTGTTCAATAACTACATCCTGCTCGCCATGCCCGGCGCTGCCAAATCGCGCCAACACCGCCCGCGCGAGCCCGGTCAGGCCCTGACTGGCCAGAAATCGCGGTGATTCCGGCATATACCGGTTCAGCACTATCAGTAGTAATCCGGTCGGCAATCCGAGCAGCCACAACACCCGCCAGCTGAACATTGGCTCTAGCACAGCGGCGGAGCCAGCCGCAACCAGATAACCACCGGCGGTGCCAATCCCGCCTAAGGCCACCAGCAGCCAGCCACGATGCGCTGCCGGGATAGTTTCCGCCATCAGGGTAAAAGTGATGGGCAGCAGGCCACCGGCTGACATCCCCATCAGGAAACACATAATCAGATTCCATTCAAAGGTGGGCATAGCACCGCAAATGGCGGTGCCGATAAACATCAGGGCCGACAATAAAATCGCAGCACGCCGGCCAAATTTATCGGCGACAATGCCCCAAATCACCGAGCCTATGGTTGTGCCTGTCAAGGCAACCAATGCCAGCGTTCCCGCGGTCTGGCTATTAATTTCATATTCTTTTTTAATCCCCGGCATGACAAAACCCAGCGTCGCCGGTTTCATCACATCCACAATCACCGCCGCCAGCAAAACCCAGACCAAGGTCCAGTGCTGCCGGTTTAACGGGATTTGATCGGCGATATGAAAGTACAGCGGGCTTTGTTGCCCACGCAGGGCATCAAGCCGGGGCATCAGCCCATACATCGCCAGTAAAAGCCCCAACGGGATCAAGGCCATACCGCCCAGCATCATATTATCCATGGGCATGCCAACCATCTGATAATCCATGTAGGACGCATGGATAAACATCGGCACATGCGCCAGCACGCCAGCGGTGATGGCAAGACAGCCCAGCCAGAAAGCCAGCGGATGGTAAAATTGTAAACCTGAACTCTGCGAAGACATCACGATTCCTAGGGGCTGTTGACGTTTGGTGTTTGTTTTTGCAGCAGTTTGGCAGCTATTTATGCAAGGCA
>CAMLNG010000133.1 GCA_946481195.1 uncultured Chromatiaceae bacterium | reverse complement strand
AGTCCTTAGGATTTAACTTTAGTGCTGGCCGCCAGATAAGTCGGCGTAAAGGCATCCGGCAGTAATTCGGCGAGTGTCCAGCTTTGTAATGCACCGACGTGGTTGCAGCTGGCGACCGGGCTGTCCGGCGTAAAGAATTCAGCAATGACCTGACGGCAAATGCCACAAGGCGGCGTCAGTTTGTCTTGCGGGGTATAAACGACTAAAGCGTCAAACTGGCGCTCACCGGCAACCACAGCCGCGGCGATGGCATTGCGCTCGGCACAGGTGGTGCCACCATAAGAAGCGTTTTCGACATTACAACCGGTGTAAATACGGCCTGAACTGGCCAGGATGGCGACGCCAACAGGGAAATGACTATAAGGCGCGTAAGCTTGTTCAGATGCGGCTTTGGCCTGTAATTGCAGTGCTGCCCAATCGATAGTTTTGTTCATCCTCAATCTCACAGGATAGTTCGGGCAGCCTGTTATGCGCTTAAAAGCCTCAAGAATCAAGAGGCTCGTGGCGAAAACATCATCAGTTGCTAATTTTTTGTGCAGCTTTTGTAGAATTAGATGGCTGGACTGCCGGCATCGCCAGCCGGCTGAACCACCAGACTGACCCAAACAGCCATACCGCAAGCAGCGGTAACATCCAGAAAGCCTGACCGATGCCTGCTTGCTGCGCCCACAATCCGGTACCAAGACCCGCCAGCTGACAGCCCAGTGAACCGGCGATATTCGACAGGCCCGACAGCACAGGGCCATTGTCAGCATCCAAATCCATCGCTGTCGATAACAACAATGGATAAACCCCACCCAACCCAAGGCCCAGCAACAAATTCCCCAACGCCAATGCCGTGGCGCTGTCCATGGTTTTGACCAGCAAAGCGCCGCTAACCATCAATAGCACCAGCAGCCGCAGCAATTTTTTACTGCCTAGCAGCGGAATAAACCAGGCAAAACCAAGACGACTTAGCACCATACCGCCGGTAAAAAATGCAAAGATGAGCCGCGCCTGCTCGGTATCAAAAGGTAAAGCTGCACTGGCATAACTGACAAACCAGTTGCCGTTGCCCCACTCCACGGCACCATAACCAAACATGGCAAAGGCGAGCGCCCAAAATACCGGTTTTTTCAGTACCACCCGGTAGGACAAACTGCGTCGCACTGTGTCGGAATGACCGGCCAGTTCCAGCTGTTGGCGGGATAACCAATAAGCGTATCCGGCCAGACCAATCAGACTGAATGCCATCAACCGCACCGGATACCGCCAGTTATCCTGCCACCAGTACAAAGCCACCACCAGAAAAGGCGCCGCCAGCGTGCCAAGGCTAAACATAAAGTCCATCAGCCCCATCATTTTGGCGCGTTTATTGGCGTGCAACCGTGCAATCAGCGTATGACCGATGGTGAACATCACAGAGGCGATCAGGCCAAATAAAAAGATGCCGGCGAACAGCTGCCAGCGTTGCTGTAGCATTGAGATGCCAAACAAAATCACGGTTTCAAGCAGTGCCAGCAGCGCAAACAAACGCAGAAAGTCAAACTTCTGCACATACTTGCCACCGATAAAAGCCCCACTGATAGTGCCCAATGCCATGGTCATGAAAAACCAGCCACTTTGCGCCGGCTCCAGCTGTAGTTCACGACTCAAATCAGGCAGCAGAATGCCCCACAGAATGATCAGGATCCCGAGCAGAAAAAAGCCGCCAAAAATCATCGCGGTTGGGTGAAAACGGGACATAAGCTGAACTCCGGACAAAAAATCAGATGGCTAAGCGGCTATTATAACCATGTAAGCGCTTAACCGGCAGCGCTTGTGGAGAAAACAAGCAGAGTTCGTGAAGTTTCATAAAACGAAGCTGCGCCGGGCGACGCAGCTTCGTAACAGCGTTTACTGCCGCAACTCGCGGTCTGGCTGCTCAGCCGGGCGCAGAGGCCGCTGCGCCGGCGCTGATTGCTGCTGCAGATGCTGCTGACTATGTGCATCCAGTTGCTGCAGTTCGTCGCTATATTGCTGCAGGTCATACAGCGAATCCGCCGCAGCGCCCGGTTTATTTAGCCTGTCCACCAGCGCCTGCACAAAGCGGGCAAAAGGCTCGCTATGTTCGGAATACAGGCGATTTTCCAGGTCACGGACACAATGCGCACTGCCTTGTTTCAGGCATTCAGCCATCGCCAGATGCAAGGCCGGTTGCTGTTTCACCAGATAATAATGCAGTGCGTAACTCCAGTGATAAGTCAGGTCACGATTGCCATAATTGTTACGGAACAAGGTATTCAGATCCGGCCTTTTGTCCGCCGGCGTATTGCGCAGTACGGCAAATCCGCGTGGGAACTGCTCACCCCAGGCCACCCATTCCGCCAGACCTTCCGCCCACCAGCTGTTAATCATCTGCTGCGACGCCCCAAAATCACCTTTCTGGATAAAACGACCATCCAGATAATGGGTATATTCGTGTTCCAGATTCCACACCCACCATTTTCCATCCGTCACTTGCTGATAGGCAAAATAACGCGGTTGGTTTTGCGGATCGGCCGGATCGCCTTCCAGATACAAACCGCCATTGTTGGTATCAATGCCGTATAACAAGCCGGCATAATCCCGATAATGGCTTGAGCTGTTGAAAATCACCGCTTCAAGCTCGTCATTGTGATCATCAGGTAATGGCTGATCCGCGGTTTTCATCAGCTGATGGAAACGACTGGTGGTCTGGTCCAGCGCACCACAAACCGCCTGGCGCTGATCGCGGTCCAGCTGATCATAAGTCAGCCGCACCGGCACACCACATTGAGCTGCCTCAGGTAACACATCCGCAATATTCAGTTTCAGACAGACATCCGCCAAACTGCTCTGACACAGATCCAGCGCTTGTTCCGGCTGACGATACCCCAGTGAACGCTTTAAGAAATGGCCATAAAACCGCGCTCTTAACTGCTTTTGCTGCGACGCGGTCCAGGCGGGTAAAGCGTGCCGGTAAATCCCCGCCAGCGTTGCAATCACTTGCGGCTTTTGCTGGTCTGCACTCTTGTACCACAAACTGGTCGCCACATTATTCAGGTTATTCAGGATCCAGAACGGGTTGGAATTATCCGGTTGTATCAGCGGCTGGGTAGTTCCAAGCTGGGTTAACAGCTGGCTCACGCGTTCAATCAGCAAAGCAGGTGCTGAAACTTCGGTGTTGGCATACAACAGCCGGTCCAGGTAATCCATCAGCTCATAAAAGGCCGTCGCATTTTCATAAGGCAGCTTGGTCAGGTCTGGCCGTTGATACAGACTGACTGCCAGCAACACCGGCGCCATGGACTGGAGCCGCTCCGTTTCCATCGTGCTGTGATATTGCAGCTTGTACACCACATCGCTATACACCCGCTGCAGCTGCGCGCCACTGAGCGAGGTGCTGTAAAATCCCGGCATTTGCTGCAAATGACGGCCTACAGTCGCCAGTTGCTGCCATTGTGCCGGTTGCCAAACCGTATCGTCGGAGCTACTGGTTTTAAAATAGTAACTCCGCAGGTAATACCCGAGCCGGTACAGCAATAAGTCACTGCTGTCACCGCGCATTATCAGCGAATCCAATGCACGTAGCGCCTGATAAGCAGTGTTCTGACTGTGGTCAGTGATCTCTGTAAATGGGTCTTTGCCTTCCAGAATAGGTTTCAGCTCAGGCGGAAAATCTGCTGCACTTTGCCATTCCGGCGCCAATGCGGCATTGCTGGCATCATTGTGCAGCAAAGACTGTTCACTGTAATCCAGCTCAATCCGGGCTTGACGGGGTTTGCCGTCTGCATCCTGAAACTGCACAACAAAACGGTCCTTTAACACATTGTTGTTCGCCGGCTGATAGCTGAACTTGCCGGGTTCAAGCTGCACCTTGCCCTGACGTGGCGCCAACACCAGGGTTAATTCACCGGCCAGTGGCTGACCGCCGACCACGGGTTCATCACTTTGCCGGATCTTGCCGGCTAACACCTGTCCAGGTTCACCGAACAGCAGATAACTGCTACCGGACAATACCGGCCGCGGCAGTATGTTCAGCTCGACCTGCACCGTGGCCGACTGCAAACTGCCATCCGAGGCTTGTACACTGAAAGATTGTTTCGCCTTGGACCCGGCGGCGGCCAGATAACGGAATTTACCATTTGGTTGCAGCTGCAGTTCCCCTTCCGCCGGCGGTGTGACCACAGAAAAACTCACAGGGTCATTGTTCATATCCGTCGCGCTCAGTTGTGCATCAACAAAGTGGTCCTGCATCACTGTCAACTGCATGGGTTCAACTACAGGCGCCTGATTAACAAATGGCGTCAGGTTCAGCACCAGTTGCTGGTAACTCTTTAAGCTGCCATCGCTGACCTGCACGTCTATCTGTACCTGGGTTACCGTTTCCTGCCGATCGGCAAAATAACTGAATTGCCCATTTTCCTGCAGGCTGAATTGCCCCGGCGGCGCTGCACTGAGCCGGCTAAAGGTTAGTACATCATTTTCGGCATCCTGCGCCTGTAACTGGCTCTGAAACTTGGTGCCTTTGCTAAGGGTAAAATGTTGCGGGCTCACCTGCGGTGCGGTATTTGGCGCATCAATCAGCTGAAATTTGACTGTGGTCAGCGTCGTCGATTTATCCGCATAGACCAGATAAAACTCCAGATGGTCAGTACTGGCAGGTTCTTTTTTACTGACGGTATAACTGAACAGTCCATCTTGGCTAACACTGAACTCACCATGTTTAGGTTTGCTATACAGAACAAACCTGACCTGATCGTCCGGATGGTACAAAGCCGGCAGCTGACCGGTGAAGGTCTGGCCTTTTAACACCGCAAACGCTGCCGGCAATGGATTGGGTTGACCAGCCGAGGCGCGATACAACAAGGTCAGCACTGCGTCGGAGGAATAAACCTGACCGTCATACACGCGGAAGCGGATTTGCTGCGGCTCAGTACCGGGTTTATAACTGGCATCAAGCTGAAAACGGCCATCCGGCTGTAACTGCAGATAAGGATTGGCTGCAGTGTCGACCAGGCTGAAACTGAGTTTGTCACCGTCCGGATCTATCGCCTGCAGCTGGCCTGTTTGTGTCTGGCCGGCTTTCACCTGCACAAAAGCAGGCTGCGCCACCGGCGGCTGGTTTTGCGCCTCACTCAGACTGAATTGGATTTGCGCGGTTGGACTGCCGGCACTGTCGAGCTGAAATTCAATTAAATCGGAAGTTTGCGTCGCCTGACGTGGCGCCATATACACAAAATTGCCGGCACTGTCGGCGCTGAAATAGCCGGCACCGGCTTTATTTACCCTAAAGCCTACTTTCTCACCTTCGGCTGTTTGTGCCTGTAACTTGCCACTGAACTGCCGGCCTTTATTGACCTGATAACTGGCCGGGATGGGTTGTGGCTGGCCCGGGCTCACTGCCAGATTGATATCAAAAACGCTGACTGCCGATTTTAGCTGGCCGTCTGATGCAGTCACACTAAAACTGACAGTGCGGGCCGGTAATAACGCGGGAACTTCATAGCGAAAACTGCCGTCCGTCTGTAGCTCAAGCTTACCAAAGGACGGTGCCTGCACCAGCTGAAAACTAACTGCATCCTGCTCAGTATCCGTAGCCTGTAAACGCCCTTCCAGTTTGCTGCCGGACCAGCCCTGTAACGGCGTTACCGTGATCACCGGTGCCGTATTCTGCTTTTGTATTATGTCCGGTTTGTTGCTGGTCTTGGATCCGCCGCCGCCACCGCCACAAGCGCTCAGCAACAATAAACATAAGGTGCTGAATAAAAATCCTTTTTTCATCTTAATTGCTGCATTCCAGTTTAATAAAGCAGCAAAGTTAACGAATGAAAAAGCAAAAAACAACCAAAAATATTACATTTGATTGTTTTTATTTTTCCATTTGCCTGCGTAATTACACCTTAAATTTCAACACCATGGCTTCAAGCTGATCAAATTGCTGTTGTAAGGCCTGGCATTCCTGCAAGGTCGCCTGCAGGTTCTGCTGACCTTGTGCCGACAAGGCACTGATTTGGTGAATATCATGGTCCAGTGAGTGGATCACGCTGTTTTGTTGCTCTGTGGCATCAGCGACAGCATGGTTAGCACCATCAATGGCGTCTATCGCCTGATTGACCTGCTGCATCCGTGCACCGGCTTCACTGGCGAGCGCCACACTGCGACCGGAATCGGCGATACTGGCTTTCATTACGCTGACCGCACTGGCCGAACCGGCCTGCAACTGGGCGATAATAGTCTGAACCTGCTGGGTCGATTGTTGCGTCCGCTGTGCCAGTTGCCGCACTTCGTCGGCAACTACGGCAAAACCCCGGCCGGCGTCACCGGCCCGCGCCGCTTCAATTGCAGCATTTAAGGCTAATAAATTGGTTTGTTCTGACACACCGCGGATCACTTCCAGCACCTGGCCGATACTGGCGGTGTATTGCTCCAGACTATCCATGGTTTGCTGTGCTTCGGCCATTTTGGCTGCTAAGGCTTCAATTGCCTGAATATTCTGGTTCAGCACCTGCTGGCTTTGGGCTGCAGTCTGATTGGCCGCACTGGCCAGCTCAGAGGCCTGGCCGGCATTGCCGGAGATACCGGCTGCGCTGGAGGACAACTCGTTAATTGCGGTCGCGACGCTGTCAGTGCGCTGCACTTGTTCGCTGTACATCTGCATACTGGACTGGGTTTGCTGCACCAGGCTGTGGATGGACTGATCAAGGCTTGCCGTGGTGCTTTTCACCTGACGGATGGAGCTATGGATTTTCTCGACAAACTGATTAAAAGCATGCGACAAGCGGCCAAATTCGTCCTGATTCTGCACTGTCAGACGGCGGGTTAAATCGCCCTCCCCTTGTGCGATGTCTTCAATCGCCTGATTCAGCACCACCATAGGCCGCATCAGTCCCTGCAACAGCAGCTTCATCAGCACCACTATCGCAACCACCCCGAGGATGATGTACAGCAATGCCATATTGCGGAACGTGTCGACCGAGGCATACACCAGCTGCGGGTCCACCACTACGCCCAGATACCAATTGACGTTTTTGATACCGGTCACCGGGATAAAAGACACCAGCCGCTGCTGTCCGGCGATGCTGACTTCGGCAAAACTTTTTTGCAGCGGCATGGCCTTACCAAAATAAGCCGCCATCGGCTTATCGTTTTGTTGTTTATCCGGGTGGCTGAGAATGCGGCCCTGTTCGTCTAATAAAATGGCAAAACCAAAACCGAGGAAATCAATTTCATTGACGATGCGGCTGATGGTCTGCATATCAACATCGCCACCAGCGACTCCACTGAATTGTCCGTCCTTTTGCACCGGCACAACGGCGGTCAGGGTCAGGTCATTGGTCGTTGCGTCAATATAAGGGGTTGTAAACGCAGTATCGCGTTTTTGCTCGCCGAGCTGATACCAGGGCCGGCCGGTCGGGTCATAATCGGCCGGCAACTGGATCGATGGGTCATCCAGCAAGAAGGTCCGGTCAGCGGTGCCGATATAAACGTTTTTAAAACCGCCGGCGCTGCGGGCATCCTGCAGGCGGCGGATAGTAGTGGCTTTGTCGTCACTGGCCTGATGGCCGTCGGCGACCGCTTTGACAATTTGCAGGCGTGCATTCAGCCAGTTGGCAATATTACGCGACACGGACTCTGACACTTCGGTCAGCACAGCTTCAAGCTGGTCATGCGTCTGCCCGCGTAACAATACAAAGTTGTTGATGGTAAACAAACCCAGTACTGTCACCAGCAACACTGAGGCTGCCAATGTGACTTTAGTGGTGAACTTAAATGTTTGAAACATAGGTACGCCTTTGTTTTTATTTCGGTTTGTGCTTTTCCTTTGTAACAAAAGCCAACCGCAAAGTCTCGTCCCTGTCCACCAAATTTACTGCTGATCCCGGCAAAACGACCTGCATCGCAGATTGCGCCGCCAGCTGAAACTTATTCAGCTGTCAGACTAAAACCATCAGCGTCTAATGCCGCCGGGAACTGCTGGCGAAATTGTTGCAGCGCAGGCAAATCCAGCCGGTGGCGCAAAACCCCGGCTTCACCCGGCGACAGTTCTGCCAGCGGCTCCCCCAGATAATTCAGGATCACCGAATCGCCGCTGTAGCCATGGCCGTTGCCGTCGACGCCAACCCGGTTGCAGCCGAGTACATAGGCCTGATTTTCTATCGCCCGGGCTTGCAGCAATGTACTCCAGATCCGACCGCGCGCTGCCGGCCAGTTCGCCACATAAATCACAGCGTCGTAGTCATTCTGGTTGCGGGAGAATACCGGGAAACGCAGGTCGTAACAGACCTGCAATAACAAACGAAAACCTTTGAACTCCACAATCACCCGACGTTGGCCCGGCTGGTAATGCAAATCTTCGCCGGCCATACGGAATAAATGCCGTTTGTCGTAATAAGCGATTTTGCCTTCCGGCTGTATCCATAACAACCGGTTATAAATGCCGGCATCGGTCGCCACCGCCATAGAGCCACAAATCACTGAACCCAGTTGCTGCGCCTGCTGCTGCAGCCACTCCACTGTGGATCCTTGCATGGTTTCAGCGATTTGCTGGCTTTGCATAGAAAAGCCGCTGTTAAAAGTCTCAGGCAAAATGATCAGATCGGCGCCGGAGGCCTGCCATAACAATGGTTGCAGTAATTCACGATTGGCGGCGGCATCCTGCCAGACCAATTCGGTCTGAATTACGGCAACGTCCAAAGCTGCTGTACTGCTCATCATCAACTCCTTACCGGCTCGATTGACTCAGCGTCTGCAACCGTGCGGCAGCCTGAGCTAAAGTGTCGGGTTGTTTGGCAAAACAAAAACGAATGATCCGGCTGTCCTGC
>CAMLNG010000132.1 GCA_946481195.1 uncultured Chromatiaceae bacterium | reverse complement strand
CAACTGCAATTCAAACCGTTCAGTCACCAACTGGCGAAAGCACAGACCGGTCAGACCCGGCAACTCGCCATGATCGGAGGTTGATGATGCAAGTTGAACAATCACCAGCCTTTTCAGTTCTGGTGCTGTGTGGTGGGAAATCGAGCCGGATGGGACGAGACAAAGCTTTGCTGCAACTGGAAGGTGAAACTTTGCTAGCGCGCATCAAAAGACTGGGCGTGGCGCTTGGTGCACAACAAGTGCTGGTCAGCCGGAATGAACCCGGATTTATTCAGGACCTGGTCCACGACGCCGGTCCGATGGCAGGCATTGCTGCGGCACTGCCTCATTGCCTTACAAACTGGTTATTGGTATTGCCGGTTGATATGCCACTGCTGACGCCTGCAGCGCTGGAACCTTTGTTTTTAAGTTCATGCCCGGCAGGCAGCTTTATCGAATGTTTTCCATTGCCGGTATTACTCAGAAAAACAGCCGAGTTACAACAAACTCTGGCTGCAACGCTGTCAGATCCAGCGGCTAAACGCTCTTTACATCAGGCCTGGACAAAGCTGGGGCTAAGACCACTCCCCCAGCTCGCGCCTTTTGCATTTAAAAACTGCAATGACCCGACAAGCTTTGCCAGTATTCAGGCACTTCTGTTGCCAGATGATGCCCATCAACAAAGAGCTGCACCAATATGCAGTTAATTATCAGGAGCTTTATATGACTTCGTTTCCGGGTGAATCGCCTTTGCAAATAGCGCTTCTGTCTATATCCAACCGGCACAGCCTCGAAACGGACGATACCGGTGTCTGGCTTAGCAATACGTTACAGCAACAAGGTCATCAGCTTTATCAGCGCGGTATAGTGAAAGAAGACCTGTACCAAATCCGCGCAGCTGTCAGTGCATTAATTGCTGACGCAGTATCACAGGTCATTTTACTGACTGGCGGCACTGGCTTTCATGCAAAAAATTGTACGGTCGAAGCTGTCACGCCATTATTTGACCGCGAGATCCCTGGATTTGGCGAGTTGTTCCGGACCCTGTCCTATCAAAAAATTGGCAGTGCCGCCCTGCAATCCGGCGCTATCGCAGGGATTGCCAACCAAAAGCTGATTTTTGCCATGCCCGGCAGTGTCGATGCCGCCCAACTGGCGACAGAACAGATTATCTGGCCTCAGCTGATTGCGCATACCAAACCCTGTAATTTTACCAGTCTGCTTCGCCGTGGCAGCCCTTGTGGTACTTCTGCAGTAAAAGGAACTTAAGATGACTGATTTGACCCACCTGAATGCACAAGGTGAAGCACAAATGGTTGATATTCTGGGAAAAACTGCTACACACCGCACCGCCATCGCCCAGGCAGAAGTCAGTATGCTCCCCGCTATCGTTGCGACCCTAAGCCAATTACCTAAAGGTGACGCACTGGCCTGTGCCCGGATCGCAGGCATCATGGCCGCGAAAAAAACTGCAGAATTAATTCCGCTGTGCCATCCATTGTTGCTCAGCAAAATCGATATTCAGTTTGAATTGGACGCTACGATTGGCAAAGTATTGATCCGCGCTTTATGTAAAGTAGAAGGCAGTACCGGTGTAGAAATGGAAGCTTTAACTGCGGTGAGCGTCGCAGCCCTGACATTACACGACATGGCCAAAGCCGCAGATCCAGCCATTGAAATCAACAAAATCCATCTTATCGAGAAACTTGGCGGCAAATCAGGCCACTGGATAAGATCTGAATCAAGCGGAAAATGACAACATGAATCAAGCGCCTGTCACAGAAGTGTTATTTTTTGCATCTTTGCGTGAAGCCATGCAGATCGGCAATCTGAAACTGACACTCACTAAACCTGTAGAGGTCAAAGATTTGCTCCTGATGATTGCCGGACAATCGTCTCTTTTCGCTGCAGCTCTGATGGAGCGGGAGCTGTTAGTTGCCATCAATGAGCAACTCGCGGGTCAGCAAAGTATGGTCCAACCCGGCGACACCATCGCCCTCTTTCCACCAGTGACCGGGGGTTGATGATGACGTTGATTAACTGCCGGATCCAAGTAGAGGATTTTTCACTAACTGAAGAGTATCAGACACTTGTTCGGCAAGATTGCGGTGCAGTGGTATTGTTTTCCGGCCTGGTGCGTGACCAGTTTAAGCCGGACGCCGACAATTCAACTAACATGGACCAGCTTCAGGCGCTTGAGCTGGAACATTATCCTGGCATGACCGAGCGCAGCATCACAACAATTGCAGAGCAAGCGGCGCGACGCTTTGACTTACGGGCGGTAAGTATCATTCACCGGATTGGCGTATTGCCTGTTGGTGAGCAGATAGTGCTGGTTGGTATTGCCGCGCCACACCGACGCGATGCGTTCGCTGCCTGCGAGATGCTGATGGACTATCTTAAAAATGAAGTTCCGCTGTGGAAAAAAGCCCATTTTCATCAATCCGCCGAGTGGGTGGAAGCAAAAGCCGCGGATAAAAACACTTTGCAACGCTGGGAGCAGCCAAAGTGATGAACCTATTGCTGCGTCTGGTGTTTGTCCTGATATTCAGTGGTATCTGGAGCAGTGTTTCTGCGCAAGACAAGCTCTTTATCGCCGCAGCGTCAGATCTGCGTTTTGCGCTGGAAGACGTTCTGCGTGATTTTAAAGCGAAATATGCGCAGAACCTCACTGGAGTATCGGTTCAGGTGATTTATGGTTCGTCGGGAAAAATCAGCAATCAGATCCGCCAGGGCGCACCATTTGATATGTTTTTTTCAGCAGATCAGCATTTCACTCAAGAGCTTTTTCGCGGAAATTTCACCACTGACGCGGGAACCGTTTATGCACGCGGTCGTTTGGTGCTTTGGAGTCCGCAGCATGATATGCGCGGCGTCGCGCTGTCAGCGCTGACCGCGGATAAGTATCTAAAAATCGCTATTGCGCAGCCTCTTCATGCGCCATATGGCGAAAGAGCCCGCCAAAGTCTGGTAACTGCCGGGGTATGGTCACAACTGGAACATAAATTGGTTTACGGCGAAAACATCGCGCAAACTGCACAATTAGCGCAAAGTGGCGCTGCAGACGTGGCGATCATCGCGCTGTCATTGGTGAAAAATCAGCGGTTAACTCCAGACACAGCGGCGCATTATCAACTTCTCGATGCTTCCACCCACCAACCGCTGCTGCAAAGTTACGCCTTAACCAAGACGGGCGCCGAAAAACCATCGGCGCGGCTTCTGGTTCAATTTATGCGCACCGCTAAAGCACAGCAAACTTTGGCGAACTATGGGTTTGAGCTACCTGAGCCAACACAAAAGGCGGCTGAATGACAGCGCTAACTGCAGCAGATTGGCAAGCAATTCAGCTGACCCTGACACTTGCTTTTTACACAATGCTGCTGCTGTTAGTGCTTGCGACACCATTAGCCTGGTGGCTGGCTGGCGAACGACGTGGCTTATCCGCTTTTAGTTATTGGTTGCGGACTTTGGTGCAAACAGTTGTTGCTCTGCCTTTAGTCCTCCCACCCACAGTGCTTGGGTTTTATTTGCTGTTGTTACTTGGCCCGCAAGGCGTTGTTGGCAACACACTGCAACAACTGGGGTTGCAGCATCTGGCATTTTCCTTTTCGGGTATATTGCTTGCGTCGGTGCTGTATTCGTTGCCATTTGCCGTGCAGCCTTTGCAACAGGCATTTGAGCAGCTGGGCCGTCAGCCGGTTGAGATTGCAGCAAGCCTGGGCGCTGGCCCGCTAGACCGGTTTTTTACTGTGATCCTGCCTTTGTGCCGTGGTGGGTTTATCGTCGCGGCGACGCTGAGTTTTGCCCATACCCTTGGCGAATTTGGCGTGATCCTGATGTTAGGTGGCAGTATTCCGGGCCAGACCAAAGTGTTGTCTATCGCCATCTATGATCATGCAGAGGCCATGAACTATGCGGCGGCGCAGCAGCTTTCATTGTTGTTATTGCTGTTTTCGTTTGTGGTGCTTTTTGTGGTTTACGGTGCTCGTCGCAAAATCGGGAGTCTCTGATGACGGCATTACGGATAAAAGCGCACTGGCAAAGACATCACTTCAATCTGAACATCGATACCACTTTGCCTGCCAGCGGCATCACCGCATTGTTCGGCAGATCAGGCTGTGGCAAAAGCAGTTTACTGCGACTGATAGCAGGCCTCGAGATCGTCCCTGATGCAACGGTCATGTTTGCCGACCAACCCTGGCAACACCAGCAAAATTTTGTCCCGCTGCATCGACGCCGCATTGGTCTGGTCTTTCAGCAAAGCGGATTATTACCTCACTTATCCACAGAGCAGAATCTTTTATATGGTTTTCAGCGCGTACCGCCAGACCTACGCCGGTTAATGCCTGCAGACGTCATCAGGATGCTTGAACTGCAACCATTACTGAGGCAACCGTTAGCCAGCCTGTCCGGTGGGCAACAACAACGCTTGGCTCTTGGCAGGGCCTTGCTGGCGAATCCCCAATTGTTGCTGTTAGATGAACCCTTCGCGGCCTTGGACAATCAGAGTAAAACGGCGATACTGCCCTATATCCGGACCCTGGTTGATGAAACCGGTATTCCGCTGTTTTTTGTCTCGCACGACAGCCGGGAGGTTGAAAAACTTGCAGACCAGCTAGTTTTGATGGATGCCGGTCAAATCACAGAACAATCCAGTCTCACTGCTGCATTGGCAAACTCAAATAATCCTTTGTTTGATGGTTCCGACATCATCTCTTTGTTTTTCGGGGTACCGGCTGAAAAAGACAGCTGGGGGCGGATTCCAGTTCTCAGCAACGCTTGTTGTCTTTGGCTGGGAGATTGCACGGCTCCAATTCCAACGTCGCAAGGTCAGATCAGACTCAGTATTCGGGCCAAAGACGTGAGTCTGGCTCTTTCACCAATCGCAGATTTGTCGATCCAAAATCAGTTACCAGCACAAATCATCAACATAATACCTTACCGTCAGCAATTCCTAATCCAACTGCAATTGGCCGATGGCCAGCTTTTACAGGCTGAAATTACGCCTTATGCTGCCGCACAGCTCAACCTCACAGTAGGTAAACCCGTGATTGCGCTGGTCAAAGCTATCGCTATCCGTTGAGCGCCATCATCAGGCAATCGAGTTATGCACCACTACAAAGTCCGCGCTGAAAACTCGCCAGAGTCTCACTGTAGCTGTGCTGTGGCAGCATCACTTCAATCAACCGAGGCCTGCGTGTATCCGCCACTGCGTCCGCCAACGCGCCATCAAACTGGTGCAGGTTCCAGATTTGACTGGCACCACAACCCATAGCTCTGCCAAGCGCGGCATATTGCCAGCCCGCTAGTCCGGAAGCTGCCAGCTCGGGTGCAAAGGCTTTAATCATGCCCCAACTTTGATTGTTCAGTACTATGACGATCGGATTCAGCCCATACCGCTGGCAATGGCCAAGCTCCAGCCCGGTCATCTGAAATGCGCCATCACCGACCAGCACTATCGGACGTAAACCGGAACTTAACTGCACACCAAGCGCAGCAGGCACGGCAAAACCCATCGAGGCATAGAATGCTGGAGCTAGTAGCTTAGAGGGATTTGCTGATAAGGCGGCAAACAAACAGTCACCGATGTCTACAACAAAAGGATAGGTATGCGTTTGTTGACTTAACAACTGATGCAGGCGATTTACCAGCGTGTCAGAACGCCAGACTTCCGCTGATTGTCCGTTTTGTGCTGATGCTGACTTGCAGGCATTTTCACTGGAGTCAGTGGGAATCTGTACCTGTGGTTTTACCTCAGCCAAAGCAGTAAAAGCATGTTGCAGTGCGGCGAACACCTCAACCGCAGGTAATTTAATGACTTGGCCATCTGGCAATTGAGTTTGCTGCTCATCCACCCACAGCACAGGTCTGCCGGCCAAAAGGCTTGGATGTGCAGCAAAGTTACTGTCAGAACGAATCACACCGGCACAAATTAACAAGTCAGATTGCAACAGCCAAGGTAATACCGGGTCTTCCTTCGCCCCGCTGTATACGCCTTTGTAACTGGCGGCACTGATATCTAACACACCACGCCCCAATAACGTCGTCAACGCCGGAAGCCCGCAGCGCTCTGCTAATTTGGCGACTGCATGGTCAAAGCCAAAACGCTTTGCTTTGACGTCGACCAATAAACAGGGGGTTTTCGCGGCCATCGCCATTGCTTTACAGCATTGCGCCAGTTGGTCGCGTGCAACGCTGCAATCTTGCCGTTTCGCCGCGGCCGGCGTGATGCAAGGTTCAGGCTTTTGCGCAGGATCCAAAACTTCCACTGTTGCCATATCGCGGGGCAGTTCTATCAATACCGGTCTACTTTCAGCTATTGCCCGTTGAATCACCTCAGTAAGCTGCTGAACTGCCGTTGCGGGATCATCGAGCCGGCATTGCCCGCAGGTGACTTCAGTTAAAATTCTTCGCTGCGCGTCAAGATCACTTACCTGATGATGTAGCAATAAACCAGAGGCTACTTCCTGCTGCGATGGATAGCCGGCAAACACCAGCAGTGGCACAAATTCCATGTAGGCCTGGGCAATCGCATTCACCGCATTCAGAGCGCCTGCTCCATAGGTCAGCATCACCGCAGAAGGCGCATTACGCCAGCGCGCCGCCGCATCGGCGGCATAGACCGCTGAGGGTTCATGACTGAGCTGGATCAGCCGCAGTGGCTTTGCTTGTTGCCGTTGCCCCGACTCCAGCGCCCCCAACCACGGCAGAATAAAGTCGCCGGGAATGGTATAAAGGTCGTAGATGCCGTTGTCACTGAGTTGCCGCTGTAACAGGTCTGCCAGAATCATTGTTGCGCTCCGCAATAAAATTGCGTGCTATTGTGCAGTGACAACAGCCGCTGGCTTTGCGCTACATCAATAAAAACGCCGCTGTCCGCGGCGCAAAAGGAGTATCCCTGAACGTTAATGCGTTTTGCGGTTAACGCCACCAGCAACTTTTAGGCTGTACCCAGATGTCCTCGCCTGGCGCCACATCACTGCGTTGTTGTTCAAGCCACGTCAAAGCATCGGCAAACATCATCGAACTCAACATCCCTGAACTGTCAGTCCCTACAGACTCCGCTTTGATGCCGTCAGCAGTGAACTGTAAACAAACACGCTGCATATCAAGCCGGCCCGGCTTTTTCCGCAAGCCCTGCACCGTTTTCGCCGGCCACAACACCGGTTTTTGAACTTGTTGACCACTTAATAATTGCAGCGCCGGTATCAGTAGTTGCTCACAGGTGACCGCAGCAGAAACCGGGTTGCCAGGCAGGCCGAATAACCAAACTGGCGGGATTTGATCGTGACATTCGGTATCAGACCGGTTCAGCCAGCCAAAAGCGAAAGGTTTGCCTGGCTTGATGGCAACCTGCCAGAAATCCATTTGCCCCAGTTCGCTGAGCACCTGACGGGTATAATCAGCATCGCCCACCGATACACCACCACTTGAGACTATCACATCGACAGAATCGGCGGCATTTTGCAGCAAAGACCGCAGCGCCTGCGGATCATCCCGCACCCAGCCTAAATCGACTACATCACAGCCAAACCGTCTTAGTACGGACAGCAGCATAATTCGGTTGCTGTCAAACAAATCGCCATCCTGCAGCAATTCTCCCGGCTGTTTTAACTCATCGCCGCTGGATAACACGCCGACCCGAACCTGTTGATAAACAGAAACCTGCGCAATCCCTAAAGTCGCCAGTAAACCAAGTTGCAATGGGCCTAACACCGTGCCCTGTTGCAGCACTAACTGACCAATTTCTAATTCGCTGCCGCATAAACGGATATGCTGCCCGGCTATCGGTCGTCGTTTAATGAAAAGCGCCGTCTCGTCATCCCCGGCCCACTGTGTATCCTCTTGCATCACCACGGTATCCAGATCTGCCGGCACCACAGCGCCGGTTGTGATCCGAATACAAGCCCCAGGCGGAACCTCACCGTCAAACGGATGGCCGGCCAGACTCTGTCCAGCCACCTGCCAGCGTTGTTCTGTGTTTAACATCACATCGGCAAAACGCAATGCGTAACCGTCCATCGCTGAGTTAGTCGCTGTAGGGACTGCTATAGGTGAAAACACGTCCGCAGCAAGCGTGCGGTCTAATGCTGAGAAAATACTGACGGTGGTCTCAGTTAATTGCATTCTGCTGCGGATTACGGTTAATAAACGTTGTTGCGCCTCAGGAAGCGGCAGCAACCCAACTTTAGGTTGCATGGTGTTGGTCATCAAGTTCTAGCTACCTTTTTTGCCCTGAAAATTTACCATCCAGACTGCAGCTTCTACACGTGAGCGTAAATTCAGTTTCTTCAACAAGTGTTTCACATGAACTTTGACGGTGCCATCAGAAATGTCGAGCTCACGGGCTATTAGTTTATTGCTACGTCCTTTTGCTATCAGTTCTAGAATCTCATGCTCCCGATTGGTCAATTGACCCAAATCTGTTGCTGGTTTCTCAACTGGCCGGCGAATCGCATCCGCAAGTGCAGCATTAACTGCCTCACTGAGTACCATTTTACCATGCACCGCTTTTTTAATCTGTTCGAGCAATTCATCAGGATCTGAGTCCTTCAACAAATACCCATCAGCGCCCAGACTGATTGCTTTAATTACATCTTCATTTGAATCCGATACCGTCAGCATCACAATGCGGGAAGTGACGCCATCATCGCGTAATTTTTTCAGCGTCTGATGGCCATCCATGCCCTGCATGTTTAAATCAAGGATGATTAAATCCGGGTCCAGCTCATTAGCCAGGGCGATAGCTTCAGCACCGGAGCTGGCCTCTGCGACAATTTGCAGCTCTTCTTCAAACGCCAGCAACTGGCGTAATCCCTTGCGACGTAC
>CAMLNG010000131.1 GCA_946481195.1 uncultured Chromatiaceae bacterium | reverse complement strand
ATTCCTGCGGCACCAGACCTAGCTGGCTTTTGGCATCTTCAAGATGAGTATCTGTATCAAAATCAAAGACTTTGACCGAACCCGAAGTTTTATTCACCAAAGCACTGATGATGCCAATCGTCGTACTTTTACCGGCACCATTGGGGCCGAGCAGCGCAAAAAAATCACCTTGCTGAACATCTAAATCGATGCCATTTAAGGCTTTAGTGCCACTTTTATAACTTTTATGCAGGTCACGAATAGATAAGGCCAGCGTCACAGCATGTTCCTCTTTATCGCCAGGCGATGGTTGGTTTGGCTTCAGTAATCCCTGATGTGGATTAATCTTTGGCAGTCTGGGGCTGATAACCCCAACGCGGCATTAGCTGCTGCGGCAATCCCAAATGGTCCAGCAATCTGGCCACCATAAAATCGATCAAATCTTCGATAGTCTTGGGCTGATGATAAAACCCGGGAGCCGCCGGCATAATAGTGGCGCCCAGTTTTGCTAACGTTAGCAGGTTCTCCAGGTGCAACGCGCTTAATGGCGTCTCCCTGGGCACCAGAATCAATTGGCCCTTTTCCTTGATAACCACATCGGCAGCCCGCTCAATCAGGTTGTCGCTCATACCATGGGCAATGGCAGCAACAGTACCGGTCGAACAAGGGCAAATCACCATCGTTTTTGGCGCTGCCGAGCCGGAAGCCACCGGTGAGAACCAATCGTCTTTGCCATAGACAGCCAATAAATGGGGCGCACAGCCAAAAATTTCAACCAGCTGCGCCTGGCAAGCCTGCGGATTGCCATTGAGTTTTAAATTGTGCTCAGTGGCAAACACCACTTTTGCTGCACTGGAAATCAGCAAATGCACCTTCACATCCAGGCTCAGCAGCACCTGTAGCAGGCGCCAGCCATATAAAGCGCCGGATGCGCCGGTAAACGCCAGCGTGACTTCACGCTGTGGGGAAACATTGTGTTGCGCTGTCAAAACATCACTCATCTGCTTGAAATTACCTTGTTGCGCCAAAGAACCGGTATCTGCGACTCAAGCCAGTGCCTGCAATAACTTGTCGTGAATACCGCCAAAACCGCCGTTGCTCATCACCAGAATCGAATCTCCGGGTTGCGCGCAGGCGACGATACGCTGTACCAGGGTGGTGATATCCTGCTCAACTGTTGCCGGAACTGCACATTGACTACTAATTTGCTCAGCCAATGCGCCCAAAGACCAACCACTATTCGCCGGTTCAAACAAAAACACCTGGTCAGCTTTTTGTAATGATGCAGGTAAGGCATCTTTATGCACCCCCATCCGCATGGTGTTAGAGCGCGGTTCCAGTACGGCCAGAATACGCTTTTGGCCCACCCTCGCCCTTAATCCGGCCAGCGTGGTCTCAATCGCCGTCGGGTGATGGGCAAAATCATCATAGACGCTGATGTCATTGACCACGCCTTTTAATTCCAGCCGGCGTTTTGGTGCAACAAACTGATTGAGCGCCTCAATCGCAACCGCCAGCGGCACGCCGGCATGCTGCGCCGCCGCCAACGCCATCAGCCCGTTGTCGACACTATGCTGGCCACACAACGCCCAGCGTACTGTGCCTTTGACTTCGCCACGGAAACTGACTTCAAACGCTGAGCCGTCGGCCTGTAGCAGGCGCACCTGCCAGTCAGTACCACTTTGTTGTTGCTCGCTCCAGCAGCCCATATCCAACACTTGTTGTACCGCAGGAACATTGGCTTGCGACAGCACTAAGCCATTCCCCGGCACCATGCGTAATAAATGATGGAACTGGCGCTGAATGGCCGCCAGGTCTGGGAATATGTCGGCGTGGTCAAATTCGAGATTATTCAGAATTAAAGTGCGCGGCCGGTAATGCACAAACTTGCTGCGTTTATCAAAAAACGCCGTATCGTACTCGTCGGCTTCGATGACAAAAAACGGCGCATCACCTAAACGCGCCGACACCTCGAAGTTCTGCGGGATGCCGCCAATCAGAAAACCCGGTTTTAAACCGGCGAACTCTAAAATCCACGCCAGCATGGTGGTCGTGGTGGTCTTACCATGAGTGCCGGAGACCGCCAGCACCCAGCGGTCCCGGAGCACAGTTTCCGCCAGCCATTGCGGGCCTGAGGTATAAGGAATATTGCGGTTAAGTACATATTCAACACACGGGTTGCCGCGTGACATCGCATTGCCAATGATTACTAAGTCTGGCGCTGGTTCCAGCTGCGCCGGGTCATATCCCTGCGTCAGACTAATGCCGAGCTCTTCCAGCTGTGTGCTCATCGGTGGATACACATTGGCGTCCGAACCTGTCACCTGGTGACCTAAACTCTTGGCAATGGCGGCGATACCGCCCATAAAAGTGCCGCAAATACCCAAAATATGAAGATGCATTCAATTGTCCTGCTATAGGTGGTCCCGCTTCTTAATCCACGCGCGGGCTTTTGCCGGTATTTTCCGGCATTGTAACAAAAGAAAAGCCGGCTTTTTCGAAATAAAATCGGTGATAAAAATGCAATTTTTGCACAGATTCTTTAAACTCTTCGCCCATTGCACGGGACGCGGCCAGCAGAGCCACATCTAAGCGACCGGCATAGTTCCTCCCCTACACTAACAGAAGGATATACCGATGCGCCGTCTGGCTCCTGTACTGCGACAAGATGGGGTCGATACCGACCTGATTGCCCTGATTAAAACCATTCTGGCCGCCTGCAAAGAAATATCCTTCCGGGTTGGGCAAGGCGCATTGGCCGGCGTATTAGGCTCTACGCTCGATGAAAACATTCAGGGCGAAACGCAGAAAAAACTCGACGTGCTGGCGAACGAACTGCTCAAAGACATGATTCTGGAAACCGGTGTCGTCAAAGCCATCTCCAGTGAAGAGGAAGACCACACAGTTGCCGGCAATCCACAAGGCCGTTATCTGGTGACGTTTGACCCGCTGGATGGCTCATCGAATACTGATATCAATAGCCTGATTGGCACCATTTTCTCAATCCTGCCAGCGCGTGATGACGTCGACGCCGCTGACGCCACACAGTTTTTACAACCCGGCACCGCACAATTAGCCGCCGGTTACGTATTGTATGGCCCATCAACGATGCTGGCGCTGACCACAGGCCAGGGTACCCGCCTTTACACACTGGATAAAACTTATGGTGGCTTTCTGTTAACCCAGGAAGAAGTGGCTATTCCGTCAGTCACCGCCGAGTTTGCCATCAACATGTCAAATCAGCGCTACTGGCAGCCGGGCATGCAGGCTTATGTTGGCGATTTGCTGCAAGGTAAAGCTGGCCCGCGCGGTAAAAACTTTAATATGCGCTGGATTGCCGCCATGGTCGGTGACGTGCACCGCATTTTGTGTCGTGGTGGCATTTTCATGTATCCAACAGATACTAAAGACCCGAACAAACCAGACAAGCTGCGCCTGATGTACGAAGCCAATCCGATGAGTTTTCTGGTCGAACAGGCCGGCGGTGCCAGTTCAACCGGCTACCAACGCATTATGGAAATCCAACCGGTAGACATTCACCAGCGCGTTGCCGTGATCCTGGGGTCTAAACACGAAGTCGACAGCTGTCTGAAATATCATCAGGCCTGAATGAGCACAGTGCCCGACCAAAGTCAGGGTGTTCAAACATAGCCATTTCTGACGCCGCCGTTATAATAGGCGGCATATTTTTTCAAGCATAAGGAAGCATCATGAGCTTAAGTCTGGTTCCGGCAGGTAAAAATCTGCCAGATGAAATTAACGTTATCATCGAAATTCCGGCCAATGCCGACCCTATCAAATATGAAGTAGACAAAGACAGCGGTACTGTCTGGGTTGACCGCTTTATGGCAACGCCAATGTTCTATCCATGTAACTACGGTTTTGTGAACCACACCTTATCACTGGATGGTGACCCGGTTGACGTATTGGTGCCAACACCATACCCATTAGTACCAGGTGCAGTAATCAAATGCCGTCCGGTTGCAGTGCTGAAAATGGCTGACGAATCAGGTGAAGACGCCAAAGTACTGGCAGTGCCTATCAGCAAACTGACAAAAATCTACGACCATATTCAGGACATCAACGACGTGCCTGAGCTGTTAAAAGGTCAAATCCAGCATTTCTTTGAACGTTATAAAGAGCTGGAACCAGGCAAGTGGGTGAAAGTAATTGGCTGGGGCGACAAAGCTGAAGCCAAAGCCGAGATCCAAACCTCTTTCGAACGCGCACAAAACAAATAATTTCGTGCAGTGTTGAAAAACAGGCCCGTAGCGACGGGCCTGTTTTATCTCCCCTGTCAAAATGACAGGTACATGCAGCTATTTTAAGCAGTTTTTCTCTGAAAAAATTGCAGCAAACTCGCTTATTTCCACACTATCCCATTCTTTACATTCATAAATTCTGTTCTAATGCCCTGTGATTGCTGCGCCAATCCAAATTGCTGTCTATACTCGAAAGTGATTTCAAATCAAAGATATTCAAAATAAAAACCGGCCATTGCGCTGATCCAACGGGGTAATCATCTATGGAATTTTTGCAACGCCTTTCGATTGCGAAAAAAATCTATTTAATCCCCCTCATTGGCACCCTGATGTTTGTGGTGTTTTTGGGGCTCTCAACGAAAACCGCACTCAGTAATGTGAAAACTCTGGAAAGTACCAGAGATATTCAGTTCCCTGTGCTGCAAGCATCTGAAAGCGCACTGGTATCTTTGGAACGGCTGAAAGAATCACTTGCCAGCGCCGTCACCACAGGTGACGAAGAGGCTTTGAATGGTGCCAATAAGCTCGCAGAACAGATGAAAAAACAACTGACGACAGTAGGTCAGCTCGAATCTGAAGTAAGCCGTGAAGTCGGGCAAATTCTGCAGTCTTTTGACGCTTATTACGCTGTTGCATTTAAAGTGTCGCAGGAAATGGTCAGCAATACCGCCGACATGGCCACCATCGGTGAGCGTTCACAAAAAATGAATGCTGACTACGAGAATACGGTAAAAAAACTGACTTCGTTTCGCGACGTGCAGCTGACACAATTTAAAAACGCCATCGATGACGCAAACAGTCAGGCGTCTCAGATGATCACTGTCGGTGTCATTATGATGGTTATCACTGTGCTGGCGCTGTTTGGTACTGCACTGCCGGTGGTGAAAGGTATCGATAGCAGCTTGGGCCATATCATCCGCTCGCTGCGGGATCTCGCGAAAGAAGACGGTGATTTAACAGTCCGGATCCAGACCAGCTCAAAAGACGAACTTGGTGATTTAGCCTACTGGTTTAACTCTTTCATGGAAAAATTGCAGGGCGTGGTGAAAGAAATCGTCAACACAGCGCTGCCATTGTCTTCACTGGCCAAAGATTTACATCAGCTGACAGACGACACCAACAGAACTATCGCTGTGCAGCGTAAAGCGGCAGATCAGGCCAAAGTTGCTGTGGACGATATGAGCAACAGCGTCATCGCCGAAGCCAGCAGCGCCAACGAAGCCTCGAGTGCGGCCAATGATTCCAACGTTGCGGCCGATCGCGGCCAGCAAACTGTTGGTGTCACAGTGAACAATATCCGCCAGCTCGCGAGCAATGTGCAGGAAGCTTCCGAAGTTATCCTGAAATTGGAAACAGACGCCAATCAGGTTGGTGCTGTGCTGGATGTAATTAAAGGCATTGCGGAACAGACAAACTTGCTGGCACTAAACGCCGCCATCGAAGCTGCACGCGCCGGCGAACAAGGTCGTGGTTTTGCCGTTGTAGCCGATGAGGTCCGTACTCTGGCATCCAGAACGCAGAAATCCACAGAAGAAATTCAGAAAACCATTGAGCAGCTGCAATCTGCCGCCCGCTCAGCCGTGCAGAAAATGCAGCAGAGTACTGTCCAGGCTGATCAAAGCGTTACCTCAGCCAATCAGGCCGGTGATTCACTGCAGGCGATCACCACCAGTATCCGCCGCATTCGGGAAATGAACCAGCATATTGCCTCTGCCACTGAAGAGCAGCAAGTGATGGCCGGGACTATCGTCGGACACGTAGTGGATATTGTGAAACATACCGAACATACCTCACAAAGCGCGGGACATATCGCCAAAGCCAGCCGCGAACTGGCAAACCTGGCGCAGAACCTGGAAAATATTGCCCGGTTATTCCGGGTTTAATACCGAAAATTCAGCGGCTTAGGCCGCTGCTATAAAAAATGCCGCTTAAAGCGGCATTTTTTTATTCTCAACACAGCCTGATTCAGGGCTGCCAGCTGCGGATAAATGCCAGCAATTCCGGCGTCGGCATCGGTTTGGCATACATAAAGCCCTGCACTTCATCACAGCCCATCGCTTTAACCACTGCGGCCTGCTCAGGTGTTTCAATGCCTTCAGCAATTGTTGATAACCCCAACCTTTTGCCAAGACTGACGATTGTTTCAGCGATGACAGAGCCGTTTGGTTTTGAACAATCCCGTACAAAAGCGCGGTCGACCTTAATCCGGTCTAACGGTAATTGTTGCAGGTAACTCAAGCTTGAGAAGCCAATACCAAAATCGTCAATGGCCACTTTAATGCCGTGTGCCTTTAGCTGACTCAATGCCTCAATAACAATTTTCGGCTCATCCATCACCACGGATTCAGTGATTTCCAGCTCCAGCATTTGCGGGTCAATCTTCGCTGCCTGCACCGCGTCAATGACGGATTTCACAAAATTCGGGCTGCGAAATTGTGGCATCGACACATTCACCGCAATACGCAGTGGATCCAGCCCCTGTGCAGTCAGATAATGGATCTGCTGACAAGCTTGCCGGATCACCCAGTCACCAATCTCCACAATCAAACCAGAGTATTCTGCTAATGGAATAAATACCGCCGGTGAGATATAACCACCCTGTCCATCTGGCCAGCGCAACAACGCCTCCATGCCAATAACTTTGTTATCACTGAGGGAGATCTGTGGCTGATACCACAATGCCAGCTTATCCTGCGCAAAATCCTGCCTTAAACGGCGCAGCAAGGCCAAACGTTCGGCCATCTGGTCTTCAAGCTCAGCGTGGTAAAACTCAAAGTTTTGCGACAAACTTTTTTTCGCCCGGTTCAGCGCAATATATACCTGTTTCAGAATGCCCAGCCCCTGGCGTACTGTATCGGTCAACCGGCAAAAACCAAAAGTCGCGTTGATTTGTAAACTATGCTCGGATGCCTGAAACGGCGTGGCAAATACTGCATTTAACTGCTGCGGCGTTAACTGTGCTTCAGGCCCGATTAAACCAAAAACATCAGCACCGATGCGGGCAATTTGGGCAATATCGCCGAACTTTTCCACCAGCCGGTGTGTCACGGCTACCAATAATTCGTTGCCAACTTCCTGGCCTAAGCCGTCGTTGACGTCAGAAAAATGGTCAATATCAATCAGCACTGCGACCGTCTGCTCAGGCGCCAGTCGGCGGGTTTCCTGCAGCAACTGCGTGTATTCATTGCGGTTCGGTGTTTTGGTCAGCGGGTCAATATATGCTGCATGTTTTAACTGCTGGAACAACGTGACGTTTTCATAACCGATTGAGATATTGCTTAAAAACACCTCTATTAACTGACGGTCAAAGTCTTCAATTGGCCTGTTAGTTTCGATATAAACTGCGGCGCTGTGCTCAGCATTGCCCAAATACAGTACGGTATCAAAGGCAGTAAAAATATGGCGTTTTTCTGCCAGACAATGCAGGATCTGCTGAATGATCCGCTCATTGCCCAAACGCTCAAGTTTGCATTTGATATAGGGTGCGTAATGCCCGGCAGCGCCTAGTACATAGACGTTGTCGCTGGCAGAACCATCGTCTTCAATCTGGGCACACAACACGCCTTCAGCATGGAGGCCAATCAGCGAAGAGATTTGGGTCACAACCCCTTCAGAAAATTCATGCAGTGAATGCTGTTCGAGTAAATTGGCGCCGGCATTAATGATTTTCTGCAACCCCAGCCGGTTTTGATTAATAGTGCGGATTTGCTGGTAGGAACGGATCGAAGAAATAATTGAAGTAACGAGTTTACTACGCGTTAGCTCGGTTTTCGTTTTGTAGTCGTTGATATCATATTCTTTGATCACACTTTCTTCCGGTGCATAACCCGGCTGACCAGTCCGCAATACAATCCGGACTTCGTCCATGCCAAGCTGCTCGCGGATCTGTTGTACCACCAACAAGCCGGCATCGTCAGATTCCATCACGACGTCGAGCAAAATTACCGCAATATGGGGATTCTTTTTCAGAAACTCGATGGCAGCACGGCCAGAATAAGCATGATGGAACACCAGCTTACGGCCCTGCACCAGTAAATCACTCAGGGCCAGCCGTGTGACAGTGTGGATTTCTTCATCGTCATCAACAATGAGCAAATGCCATTCCCCAGTGACCTGAGGCGCCGGCGTATAAACACTCTCGTCTTCTGCGAGGAACAGAAAATCATCATCTGTTACTTTTGAAACCATTCAACGACCTTATCCTTAGAGTCTCACCGGGCAACACTGACTGGAATTCCATGTTGTTGTGCCTGAACGGGTCCGTTCATACCACCTGTGAGCCAACATCAACGACTGAATTAGTGCTTTCTTACACTATACCCTTAACTAAAAAAAGCAATCAATTTTACGTCAGTTTGCCGGGCAAACCGGCCTAAACAGATCGTATGACAAACCGATGACGGAAGTTTTTACCGGTCAACAGTAGCGTCTGGTCAGTAGTGGCCGATACAATGAATTTGCTATATCGGGGATACGGAAGCACCATGAGTAAAGTTCAACACATGTCGGGCCAGCAACGCCTGAAACACCTTGCCAAACATCAGCTCGGTCAGGATTTGAATGCACAGAAG
>CAMLNG010000130.1 GCA_946481195.1 uncultured Chromatiaceae bacterium | reverse complement strand
CCTGCCGGCTTTTGTACCGGGCACGTTGGAAGCCAAAGCGCTGATCGACGGCAAAGTGGTCGCAGAACATCAGGTCCACACCCCAGGCCCGGCCGCTGCCATCCAAATTCTGGTCGACGACACAGGCCCGGCGCCGGCGGCCTTTGATGAAGTTTTTGTCAAAGCCCAGCTGGTCGACAGCAACGGCAACCCGCTGCGCACCAGCGGTGTGACGCTCAATTTCCACAGTAACGAGCTGGATATCGTCAACCCGGAACCCGTGGTCACAGAACGAGGTGTCGGCGTGGTGCTGGTGAAAACCGGTGCTGCCGGTCTGAAAGGCCGTCTGACGGTCACAGCCGCCGGCTTGCCGGCAGCAACAATACAATTCTAACGGAGCATAACGGATGAATATCCTGCTGACCGGCGGCGCCGGTTACATCGGTTCTCATACCGCTCTGGCACTGCTGGCACGCGGCCATCAGCTGATGCTGGTGGACAACTTCAGCAACAGCCAACCGGAAGTGTTAAAGCGGCTCAGCAACTTAAGCCAAGGCATGCCAGGCAGCTTTGGTTTTGCCGAGCTGGATATCTGTGATGCCGGGGCACTTGAAGCCGTGTTTGCTGCACAGGTGGCAGCAGGGCGCTGCTTTGATGCTGTGGTGCATTTTGCCGGCTTAAAAGCGGTCGGCGAATCGGCGCGCGAGCCGCTGAAATACTATCAGCACAATGTCGCCGGCACTGTCACGCTGCTCAATGTGATGCAGCAATATCAGGTGAATTGCCTGGTGTTCAGCTCGTCGGCAACCGTCTATGGCGACCCACAAAGTTTGCCGCTGACCGAACAGTCGCCGACTTTACCGCAAAGCGTGTATGGCCGCAGCAAATGGCTGGTCGAGCAAATCCTCGCCGATTATAGCGCCGCCAATCCGGCTTTTTCTGCGGTGGCGCTCAGGTATTTTAATCCGGTCGGCGCGCATCCGTCAGGGCAACTCGGCGAAGATCCACAAGGTATTCCGAATAACTTATTGCCTTTTATCAGCCAGGTCGCGGTCGGCCGGCGCGAGGCTTTGACCGTGTTTGGCAACGACTACCCAACCCCGGACGGCACCGGTGTGCGCGACTATATCCATGTGCAGGATTTGGCCGACGGCCATGTCCGTGCGCTGGAACAGCTGCACAATAAGCCCGGTCAGCATCTGTTTAACCTTGGTACCGGTCAGGGCTATTCGGTGCTCGAGATGGTCGACGCTTTTCGCCAGGTGTCGGGCCACCCTATTCCGCTTCATTTTGCCCCACGTCGCCCCGGCGATGTCAGTGCCTGTTATGCCGACGCCGGCAAAGCACTGCAACAGCTCGGCTGGCAGGCGAGGCTCAATTTAACCGATATGGTCAGCGACACCTGGCGCTGGCAACAACAAAATCCGCAAGGCTATGCCACCGTTCTAGAGGAAAGCTCTGATGTCTGAAATGAATACCGCTTTTGACCCGGTCGAGCATCCGCACCGCCGGTTCAACCCGCTGACTGGTGACTGGGTGTTGGTGTCACCGCACCGCGCCAAACGCCCATGGCAAGGTCAGGTCGAAGCGGCCGACACCAGCGTGCAACCGTCTTATGACGAAACTTGTTATCTGTGCCCGGGTAATGTGCGGATTAATGGCGCGCACAACCCGGCGTACCAGGGCCCTTTTGTGTTTCAGAACGACTTTGCTGCGCTGAATACCCAGACCCCGGATGCGGCGTTAAATCAGGAAGATTTGCTGCAAATGCGGGCAGAACAAGGCTGCAGCCGGGTGATATGTTATTCACCGGATCACAGCAAAACGCTGCCGGAACTGTCGATTGCGGAAATTCAGGCGGTGATCCAATGCTGGATTGGCCAATATCAGGATTTGTCACGCGACTACGGCTGGGTGCAGGTCTTTGAAAATAAAGGCGCTATTAACGGCTGCTCCAACCCACATCCGCATGGCCAGATTTGGGCAAGCAAAGGTATCCCGACCCTGCCGGCACGCGAAGATGCCCAGCAGGCGGCTTACCTCGCCAAACATGGCAAGAACCTGTTGCAGCGTTACAGCGAACTGGAACTGGCTGACCGCTCACGGCTGGTACTGGAAAACGCCGACTGGCTGGTGGTGGTGCCTTATTGGGCCAGCTGGCCTTTTGAAACGCTGCTGTTGCCCAAACGCGCCGTGCAGCATCTGGAACAGTTAACTGAGGCGGAGCAATTAAGCCTCGCGGAAATTCTGCAGGCGCTGACCATCCGCTACGACAATCTGTTTCAGTGCTCTTTCCCTTATTCGATGGGCTGGCACTGCGCGCCTTATGGATTAACCGACACTACACACTGGCAGCTGCACGCGCATTTTTATCCGCCGCTGCTGCGCTCCGCCAGCGTGAAAAAGTTTATGGTAGGGTATGAAATGCTGGCCGAAACCCAGCGTGACATGACCCCGGAACAGGCCGCGGCACGGTTACGCGACCTGCCCGCACAGCATTACAAGCAAGCATCAGAAGACAAATCAGGAGTAAAGCAATGAGTCTGGCCGGGGTTCTGCAGGAGTTGGTCAAAGCAACATTTCAGCGTGAATTTGGTGGCGACGCCACGCAGCTGTTCAGTGCGCCGGGTCGTGTCAACCTGATAGGTGAGCACACCGACTACAACGACGGTTTTGTGCTGCCCTGCGCCATTCAGTTTGAAACAGTGTTGGCCAGCCGCCTGGTGCTGGGTTCAAGCCAGATTGAAATTTTCGCGGCCGATTATCAAGAGCTGCATGTGATTGATTTAACTGAAACTGTCCAACCCGTTACCACACCACGCTGGGCCAATTATGTCCGCGGCGTGGTCGCCGGCTTACAGCAACGCGGCCTGGCGCTGCCGGGTTGTCAGCTGGTGGTCGGCGGCAATGTGCCACAAGGCGCCGGGTTAAGTTCGTCGGCGTCGCTGGAAATGGTGCTGGGGTTGGGCCTGAGTACGCTCGCAGGTAACCCGCTCTCCCCGACCGACAATGCATTAAACGGCCAGCAGGCCGAACATCAGTTTGCCGGTTGCCAGTGCGGCATTATGGACCAGCTGGTCAGTGCTGCAGGTCAGGCCGGTCAGGCGTTGCTGCTGGATTGCCGTAGTCTCGAATATCAGACAGTGCCAATGCCGGCGACTTTGCAGGTGCTGATTATCCACTCCAACGTCAAACGTGGTTTGGTCGACAGTGCTTACAACGAACGCCGTCAGCAATGCGAAGCCGCCGCACAGTTTTTTGGCGTCAAAGCGCTCAGAGATGTGACGCTGCAACAGTTGGAAGCGGCGAGATTGCAGCTCGACCCGCTGATTTATAACCGCGCCCGCCATGTCATCAGCGAAAATAACCGCACTGAAGCCGCAGCTATTGCGCTGAAAAACGGCGATATCAAAACCTTAAGCACCTTGATGGCGCAGTCGCATCAGTCAATGCGTGACGATTTTTCCATCACAGTACCGGCGATTGATTTTCTGGTGGCGGAAGTAGCCGCCATCTGCGGCGAGCGCGGCGGCGTGCGAATGACTGGCGGTGGTTTTGGCGGTTGTGTGGTGGCCTTGTTACCTGGCGATTTAATTGAACCTGTCTGCCAGCATTTAAGCAAAGTCTATCCGGCGGCGTATCAGCTGGAACCGACCTTTTACCTCTGTCAGGCCAGTGCCGGGGCGCGGGCTTTATGAGCCAGGCGCTTACCCCACACGCCATCAGTTGCAACAACGGCCTGACGGTAACGGTGCTGCCCTATGGTGGCCGTATTCAGAGCATTAAGCTGCATGGTCAGGAATTGACGTTGTCACAGGCCGATCCGGCATTTTACCTCAGCGACAGCGCGGCGCTGGGCGCCAGTGTGGGCCGTTATGCCAACCGTATTGCCAACGCCTGTTATACCGATAGCAAAGGCCAGCAGCATCAGCTCAGTGCCAGTCAGCCGCCGCATTGCCTGCATGGCGGCGTGGATGGTTTTGCACAGCGCCCCTGGACTGTGCTGGAGCACAGCGCCAACTGCCTGCTGCTGGAACTGATAAGCACCCATGGTGACCAGGGTTTCCCCGGCACTTTGACGGTACGCCAGCTTCTTCACGTCGTTGATACTGTGGACACAAAAGGCCAGCCCGCTGGCGAGTTACAGCTGAGTTTCACGGCCAGCACAGACTTAGATACCGTCGTCAATCTAACCAACCACTGTTACTTTAATCTGGCACCACAACAAACAGTGGAAGCGCTTGCAGCGCATCAGTTAGAGTTAATGACTGATCAGTATCTGGCGGTCGACGCGCGTGGAATTCCGTTACCGAACGCTGTGCGAAGTGTCGATGGGCATGAGTTTGATTTTCGTCAGGCCAAAGCCGTTGGGCCTTTGTGCCGGCAAAGCGCTGACCTGCCACATGGGCTGGATCATTGCTTTGTCAGTAGCTTTGTGACAGAGCCATCGCCAGACCCGCTGCCCCTGCAGGCCAGACTCAGTCACAAAAGCGGTGCAGAACAAAGAACACTGGAGCTGCGCAGCTCTCAGCCAGGTGTGCAGGTGTATGTCGGCACGTATTTAGGGGCACCTTTTGCGCCATTTCAGGGCATTTGTTTAGAAGCACAAAATTTCCCGGATGCACCAAACCGGCCGGATTTTCCATCCGCCGTACTCAGGCCGGGCGAGCTGTATCAACAACAGATTTTTTACCGCTTCAGCTGAAGCAAAGTTAAAGACAAACTCCCCGCGTAGTGGGAGCACACACAACAAATCCCGTGCTGCGGGAGATAACAACAAAATACAGGGTAAGATATGACGTTATCCAATCTCGACATGGCGATTTTTGTCGTCTACATCCTCGGCCTGCTCTTCGTCGCCTATTGGGTGTCGCGCGAAGAAAAAGGTCATCAGAAAAACACCAATGAATACTTTCTGGCCGGCAACAGCCTGCCGTGGTGGGCCATTGGCGCCTCCCTGATTGCCGCCAATATCTCGGCCGAACAAATCATCGGCATGTCGGGCTCTGGTTACGCCATTGGCTTAGGCATCGCATCCTATGAGTGGATGGCGGCGCTGACGCTGATGCTGGTGGGTAAATATTGCCTGCCAATTTTCCTGAAAAAACAAATCTATACGATGCCGCAGTTCCTGCAGCAGCGCTTTGATAACCGCGTGCGCACCACCCTCGCCATCTTCTGGCTGGCTGTGTATGTGTTTGTCAATTTAACCGCCGTGCTGTGGCTGGGCGCGCTGGCCGTCAATGCGCTGACCGGTATTGACCTGTTCTGGAGTATGGCGCTGCTGGCTTTATTCTCAGTCAGCTATTCGTTGTACGGCGGCCTCAAAGCCGTAGCTTTTACCGACATTTTGCAAGTGGTGCTGCTGGTATTCGGTGGCCTGTTTATGTCGTACCTGGCGCTCGACATGATCGGCGCCGGCGCTGGTGTGCTGGCTGGTTTTGACACTTTGCTTGCCAAAGCGCCGGAAAAGTTCGACATGATTTTAAGCCCGGACAATCCGCATTATGTCAGCCTGCCAGGTATTTCGGTGCTGGTCGGTGGTATGTGGGTGATGAACTTAAGTTACTGGGGTTTTAACCAATATATTATCCAGCGCGCCTTAGCCGCGCCGAGTTTGCGTGAAGCGCAAAAAGGCATTGCTTTTGCTGCCTTCCTGAAGCTGTTAATGCCCATTATCGTGGTGCTGCCAGGTATTGCTGCGGTGCTGATCCTGCCGGATTTAGCCAAGCCGGATCAGGCTTACCCGCAATTGATGGCGCTGATGCCGTCTGGCCTGAAAGGCCTGATTTTTGCTGCTTTAGTCGCAGCCATCCTGTCGAGCCTGGCGTCTATGACTAACTCTGTCGCCACGCTGTTTACCATGGATTTGTATGCGCAGGTGAAACCGGCGGAAAGCCAGCAACATTATGTGTTGGTCGGCCGCGCGGTCAGTTTGCTGTCTTTATTAATCGCACTCTTTACCGCCAAACCATTGCTCGGTGATTTTGACCAGGCCTTCCAATATATTCAGGAATTTACCGGCTTCTTTACGCCGGGCATCGTCGTACTGTTTTTCATGGGCATGTTCTGGAAAAAAACTACGGCGGACGCTGCGCTGCTGGCCGCTGTAGGCTCTGCGGTATTCAGTTTCCTGTTTTATCAGTTCTGGCCGGCGCTGCCCTTTATGGACCGGGTTGGTCTGGTGTTCCTGCTGTGTCTGGGCCTGGCAATTGTCGTGTCTCTGCTGCAGGGCAACAAAGCACAGGCCGGTGCGGTGGAACTCAATGACATCAGTTTCGACACCAGCAAAGGCTTCAGCCTGTCGTTGGCACTGGTCGTGCTGGTGCTGGTGGTGTTCTATAGCGTGTGGTGGTGATGATGCGGTTTAAGCCAACAACGATGCTGACGCTGGCCGCGTTGTCACTCAGCGTCACCGCCAGCGAATCTTATGTCAAAGACGGCGTCTGGTATCAGACGAATGCTGATGGCAAAGCAGAAGAAGTGGCGCTGTTTGGCGCCAACTACAGCCTGCCCTTTGCCTTTGGTTATCGCTCGGT
Source organism: uncultured Chromatiaceae bacterium (assembly GCA_946481195.1). Next base: position 2,296 of record CAMLNG010000130.1, on the reverse strand, counting down.
CAAAGCCATGGGCTTGTCGCACGAGGAGATGATCCGGCTGGATGTGGCGCACCTGGCACGTTTAGGCGTCACAGCCTACCGCATCCATTTGTGGGACCGTTTAATCAGTGACCGCGACGGCAATTTGCTTGAGAACGAGCATCTCAAGCTATTTGATTTTTTACTGTCGGAACTGAAGCGCTACAACATCAAAGCGGTAGTGACGCCGATTGGTTGGTGGGGCAGCGGTTATCCGGCGCCGGATCCAACTGAGCCAGGTTTTTCCGTGCTGTACAGCAAAAACCAGATGAACGAAAAAGCCGATGCGATCAAAGCGCAGCATAGATATTTAGCCCAGCTGATGGCACACAAAAACCGCGATGGCGTGCCCTACGCCAAGGACCCTAATATCCTGGCGTTTGAGCTGTTTAACGAGCCGAAACACGCCGACGCCGGCGCAGTGACTCAGTACGTCAATGACCTCGTTAAAGTGATGCGCGACGCCGGTGTGACCAAGCCGCTGTTTTATAACAGCAGTGAACAAGGCAACTGGCCGGAATTTGCCAAAGCTTTGTGTCAAAGCAATATCGACGGTGTGTCATTTCAGTGGTATCCAACCGGATTGCTGAAATACAGCAGCCTGCAAAGCAATGTGCTGGGCTCTGTTGCGCAGTATCACAACCCATTTAAAGACATCGCCGCCTGCGCTGGCAAAGCTCGGATGATTTACGAATTTGACGCCGCCGATGTTAAAGCGCCTGTGCTTTATCCGGCGATGGCGCGTAGCTTTCGCAGTGCGGGTTTTCAGTGGGCCACCCAGTTCGCCTACGACCCGGCGGCGCTTGCCGCCAGCAATGCTGAATACAACACGCATTATTTAAATTTGTTGTACACGCCGGCCAAAGCCATCAGTTTTTTGATCGCCGGCGAAGTGTTTCGCCGCCTGCCGCGTGGCGCAGATACAGGACCTTATCCGGCATCGAATCAATTTGGTGGCGCGGCGCTGAATATCACCTTAGACCCGGCAAACGGTCTGGCGCTGTTAAACAATGGCAGCCGGTTTTATCACAGCACCAGCACAGACATTGCACCGGTGGCTGCAGCAACACTGAGCCATATCGCTGGTGTCGGCAGTTCCCCGCTGGTGCAGTATCAGGGTAGCGGCGCTTATTTTCTTGATAAACAACAAGACGGTTTGTGGCAGCTGGAAGTGTATCCGGATGCGACTGAGCTGGATGACCCGCACCAGAATTCCAGTTTAAAACGCGAAGCCGTGCGGCTGTCGGTGAGTACCCGTGAGATGACTGTTAAGCTGGCCGATTTGGGCCAAAGTTTTGTGTTGCAGCGCACTGATGGAACTCAGCTAAGCGCGAAAAACGGCTCAGTGACGTTGACGCCGGGCCGTTATCTGCTGGCGAAAACTGCAGCCTTATTTGCACAGTATAAAACGCAAAATCGGCCTTTCTTGCTGCCCGCCATCGCTGAGAAACCACCATTGCTGGTACATCAACCGCTGCGGCAATGGCCCATCGACCAGCCGCTGCCGGTCTGTGCCCAGCTTTCTGCAACTCAGCTATCCGGCCTGAAAGTCAGCCTGTTTTACCGGCTCGCCGGTGAAGGTCAGGTGCAGCAACAGCAGATGCTAGCGGAAGATTTAGGCCGTTATTGCACTAAGCTGAAACTGCCGACACAAAGCGGCCTGCTGCAATATCAGCTGGTATTACAAGAAAATAGCAAGCCGCTGAGTTTCCCCGACGCGGTCGAAGCGCTGCCGTCGGACTGGGATTTCCCGCAAAGCCCGCAACATCAATTCAGCACTTTGCTGCAACAACCGGGCGCGGCGGTGCCATTGTTTGATGCGCGGGTTGACCAGACCACTTTGCTCTATCCCAAAGATGCGCAAGTCACCCAGCAATGGCTGGCTGGTGAACGTCAGCAAGGCCTGGTTTTACGGCTACGGCCGGCCAAAACGCCGGACTGGCAACGACCGCCTTTGCCATTGCTGCGCACTGAAACTCATGCCGTGATGGGGCTGACGCAACGCGATTTAGCCGGATACACTAAGGTCGCTATTAAAATTCGATCAGTGAAAGACAAACTGCCGGTGCGCTTTGCGCTGCTGAACAAAGACGGTCTGGCCTTTGGTATTGACCTGGAAGCGAGCTCAGAATGGCGTTATCAACTGGTGCCGCTGAGTGCGCTTGAGGCAACACCCACCCTGCTGACTCAGGCCTACCCGACTTTTATGCCGGCACAGCTTGCGCATCAGGGCCAGAGCCTCGGTGATCTGTCGCAGCTACAAGGCACGCAGTGGCAG
>CAMLNG010000129.1 GCA_946481195.1 uncultured Chromatiaceae bacterium | reverse complement strand
ATGCCACGCGCCTCGTTTCGCGCCCAAAACGCCGCCAACTCGAACAAAACTTAAATACCAAACGTCAACACGCCCTATCAGCTGCCGCATTAAAAATCGGCACTGCTGTGCCGTTCCGGCAGTTGTAACTCTTCTGGTCCCCAATTGCGGTTAACCCTCAAACCGCGTTGTACTGCAGGGCGTGCGGCGATACGTGCAGCCCAGGCTTGCAGCTGCGGGTATTCGTGCACGGCAAGAAACTCTGCGGCGTTATACAGCTGTCCCAGCACCAGCTGACCATACCAGGGCCAGATCGCTATATCAGCAATACTGTAATTGCTTCCGGCGACATAAGGTTGTTGCGACAGCTGCCGCTCCAGAACATCAAGCTGGCGTTTAGTTTCCATCGCATAGCGGTTGATGGGGTACTCGAATTTCTCCGGCGCATACACATAAAAATGGCCAAAACCGCCACCGACAAAAGGCGCACTGCCCATTTGCCAGAATAACCAGTTCAGGATCTCGGTGCGTTGCGGCGCGTTTTCACCCAAAAACACGCCAAATTTTTCTGCCAGATACAGCAATATCGAGCCGGACTCAAACAAGCGGGTCGGCGGTGTGCTGCTATGGTCCAGCAGGGCCGGTATTTTGCTGTTTGGATTGATGGCAACAAAATCACTGCCAAACTGAGCGCCACTGCGGATATCAATCAGCCAGGCGTCGTATTCTGCGCCGCTGAGTCCAAGCTCCAGCAGCTCTTCCAGTAAAATAGTGACCTTGATACCGTTCGGCGTTGCCAGCGAATACAGCTGTAAGGCGTGTTTGCCAACAGGCAGCGTTGTTTCAGTGCGGGCGCCGGCAGTGGGTCTGTTAATGCCGGCAAAAGCGCCGCCATTTTCGGCGTCGAACTGCCAGACCTTCGGTGGAATATATGCAGAGGTGGTCATAGGAAAACTCCGGTAGTGAAGCGGCGAGCTTAACAGCGCGTTCGCCCGGCGCATAGCCGGGCGAGGCTGTATATTGGTTCAGGCCTGCCAGGCAAACTCTTTTAAACCAAGCTCAGTCAGGATTTTGTCCAGATGCGCCCGGGCTTCCGGTGTTGGCCCCGGATAATCGCCGCCAATGGCGGTATTGCCGAGATAACCAATGTCTTTGGTGCCTTCAGGTGTGGCAAAAAATGCCGCGACGACAAGGCCCCGCAGTAAAGCAAAAGCTTTGGCCATGCGCTGGAACTGCGGTTTCGTCTCAGCGTTATCAAAAGCGATATCGTCAAAAATGCCGAGCTGCTGCGGCCGCGTTAAACCGGCAAAGTTGCTGCCAAAGCGCATCGTCGCTTCGTCATCAAGCCAGGCGAGGGCAGATAATACTGTCACCCGGTCTTGTTGCTGGCGTGGATAAGGTGCGCTGACCCATTCATCGAGTACGGTCGGCACTCCGACCTCGCTGGCGGATGGCACAGCGCCATCGCGTGGCACTAAAATGTCGGCAACTAGCGCCAGAAGACTCAGCTGCGCTGGCGTCAGCGTTAAAGGCCAGGGCGATTCGGGCGGCAAAATCAGATTTGGATCTTTACCATAGCCCTGACCTGTTAAAGGCGCGAGCTTTAAATCCGGCCAATGTTCTTTCGTCAGGGCTGCAGTCGGTGTGGCGGATTTTGCTGTATCTGTTACAGGCGGGGCGGTGTCGCAGCCGCTTAATGCCGGCAACATGCTGCTGGCAGCCAGCGCGGCCATCAGTTTCAATGACTGACGCCGGGTCATGCCGGTTTGATAAATGTGCTCAGCGCCTGGTTCAGCTTTTTTGGTCATTTACAGGGCTCCTTGTTTTATCTGGCTGGATAACCAGGACGAGTTGCGCATCGCCAGTGTCATAATGGTCAGTGTGCAGTTTTTATGCGGGTTCGAAGCGAATACACCGCCATCCATCACAAACAAATTCGGGCAGTCCCAGGTCTGACCCCATTGGTTCGTGACAGAGTCGGTTTTTGATGCCCCCATCCGTGTGGTACCGACTTCGTGAATGATTTGACCACCTTTTAAAATCGCCTGCTCAGGTGAAGGTAATTCACCGACTTCTGCGCCCATCAGCGTCAGAATATCTTTGGCGGTTTTCAGGCCATGCGCGACCTGCTTCAGCTCATGCTCCGACCATTTCCAGTGAAAACGTGCCACCGGAATACCCCATTTATCTTTCACTTCCGGGTCGATATCCATATAACAATCCGGATTTGGCAGCATTTCACCGCGTAGCGCAAAAGACACATGAGCGCCGTACTTGTGCTTGACCTGTTGTTTTAACTCTTTGCCATAGCCTTGCAGACCGGTGTCGATATTGGCGCCCGGTTCACCAAAACGGCCACCGAGTTCAAAGTGATAACCGCGCGGGAAATCCAGTTGTTTTGCTGCCTGAGCTTTGTGACCCCACCAGGGGATAAACAAATGGTTAGCGGTATGACCGTCTTCGTTATAAATCGGCCGGCCCTGCAATGCCGGCACTAAAGCGCCGATATTGGCACCGGTGGAGTCCATCAGATTTTTACCGACCTGACCGCTGGAGTTGGCAAGACCCTGGGGATGTTGTGCTGTTTTAGAATTCAGTAACAAGCGGGCGGATTCACAGGCGCTGGCCGCGAGAATCACCACTTTGGCAGTGATACTGTGTTCAGCGCCGGTTTTTTTGTCGACGTAACTGACACCAGTGACCTGGCCTTTGTCGTCGGTCGTGACCGATTTCACCATCGCATCGGTGCGCACTTCCAACAGACCTGTGGCTTTGGCCATCGGCAGCAGCGAAGTGGTCGTTTGAAAAGCAGCACCGATTGAACAGCCGTGGCCACAAGGCGTGGCATAAAAGCAGGCGGCGCGGTTGTCCAGCGGGCGGGTTAATACGGCGCGATGCATTGGCACCGCCGGGATGCCAAGTTTTTTTGCTGCGGCAGCGACCAGCAGTTCCGGCACCCGCGGCTGCGGTGGTGGCTGTAACACGCCATCGGGTGAGGGCGGCATATCATCCAGACCGGTATTGGTACCACAAACGCCAACTAAAGCTTCCGTTTTATCGTACCAAGGGGCGATGTCTTTGTATTCAAAGGGCCAGTCGGCACCGAGGCCGTCGCGGCTTTTGCCCTTAAAATCATGTTCACTGAAGCGCAGCGCATAGCGGCCCCAGTGATTGGTGCGGCCGCCCAGCATGCGCGCGCGCCACCACATAAATTCGCTGTCTGGCGCGCTGGTATAGGGTTCATTCGGCACTTGCCAGCCGCCATCGATGGTGGCGTCATAAAAGCCAAAATCTTTGTCCGGCGTCGCGGCCCCCAGTAACGGGGCGTCGCCGTTACGTTTAAACATCGGCGTTTCTTTTTTCGGGTCGTAATCACGGCCGGCTTCCAGTAACAACACTTTGTGACCATTTCGGGTCAGCTCATAAGCCGCCATGGCACCACCGGCGCCGGAGCCGACAATCAATACTTCAATCTCTGCAGTTGCCATTATTTCAGCTCTTTGATTTTGATATTTTTAAACCAGACCACATCGCCATGGTCCTGCAAGCCGATATGACTGCTGGCGCTGGCGGCAAAGCCTGGCCATTTGGCAAATTTGCTGTTCGCCAGCAGTTGCTGCCAGTCGTTGCTACCGATTGTTACGCTGGCGGTCTGAATGCCGTTTTGCCAGACGCTGAGCTGTTTTGCTGCCAGGCGGATCCGCACCTGATTCCATTCGCCGGCTTTTTTATGGGATTCAGGCGGGGAGGCAATCATGTCGTACAGCGAACCTGATCTGTGACTGGCCAGCTTGTTATCCGGGTGGCGTTCATTGTCGAGGATCTGAATTTCTGGCGCATGCGCGTAGATAGTGTTACCGGTTTCATCAACCAGCACAAAAATGCCACTGTTGCCGCCTTCGGCGATTTTCCAGTCCAGCTGCAGTTCAAAATCTTTGTAGCTGTTTTTGCTCAGAATGTCGCCGCCGTTTTTGCCGCTGAGCTTCATCGCGCCCTGTTCAATCTGCCACTTGTCGCTTAAATCTGTTTGCTTGAAATTTCGCCACTGTGACATGTTGTGGCCATCAAACAGTAACTGCCAGCCTTCGGCCTGTTCTTGCTGGGTTAATACGTTGTCGGCTGCCGCAGCGCTGAATGAAAGCGCACCAGATAGCAGTAAAGCCGCGATTTTATATGCTGAAGTCAAAGCTTGTCCTCCTGTTGATCTGTAGTGTGTAAACGTATTTTGTTGCCGCTTTCACTACTGTTATTGCGCGACACCAGCGAAGCGGTGCTGCAGGTCAATGCTGAGATCGCCTGTTCGCGCTGTTATTTTGTGCACTATAAAAGCAATGCCAGGGCTCTTGTTGCAAGTAAAAATTTGCATTTTTGAGGTAAAAAACGTCGCAGCACCGACAAAAGGTAAAAAGCGGTGTATTTTGACTGAATAAAAATGAAACCGATTACATTAAAAATTGATATTGGCCCTAGTTGAGGGCGGCGATAACCAGAAAAAGGAGAGCAGCATGTTGCAGTTGATGGCAATAGAAACGGTACGGATTGGCGCAGGCCTGCTCGCGCGGCGCACTTTGTCACATGGGTTGCGTGGGGCGTTGTGGGGGTTATTGCTAGTCGTGAGTTTGTTTGCATCGGCGCAACCAGCAGAGCAGACCGATAGCGCTGGTGTACAGGTCCACCGCGATATCGTCTACGCCACGCCTGCTGGTGTGCCCTTGGCACTGGATATCTATCAGCCGGTGCGTCATGGCGTCAGTGGGTCTATGCCGGTTTTAGTGATTTTTCATGGTGGCGGCTGGTTAATTAATAATAAAAGCATCATGCAGCAAATGGCGGAGTATGTAGCCACGCATGCGGATTTTGTCGTGGTGAATGCCGATTACCGCTTGTTAAGTGCCAACCACAATACGACCCGGTTGAATCAAATCGTCGAAGATGCCTTAGGCGCGACCTTGTGGGTACAACGGAACATCAGTCGTTATCAGGGTGATCCCAAGCGGATCGCAGTCACCGGCGATAGCGCTGGCGGTCACCTGGCGGCGATGGTGGTGCTCGGCGGAAAAAATTTATCGAGTCAGGGATTTGCCAGTCGCAGACCCGGCTTTCAGCCAAGTTATTTACCTGCCGGCGAAACTGCAGAAAGTATCAAAGCGGCCGGCGGCATCGAAGTGCAGGCTGCAGTATTAAGTTATGCCGTGTTTGATTTACAGGCACGTGCTTTTGCCGAATTTGAAACGGCAAAAAACGGTTTTTGGGCAATGGGCAAAGCCAGCCCGCGTGGCTTTTTTGGCGCCGGCATCAAGGTGGACACTCATCCGGAGATTTATCTGGCATTATCTCCGCAATGGCTTGTCCCATCGGCGCGCGAGCGCCAGCTGCCGCCGCAGTTTGTCCATGTCGGCAGCCGCGACAGTCTGACCACACCGGAGTCCGCCAGACTGTATACCGATACCTTGCTGGCGGCCGGTCACCCGGCCAGTCTGAAGGTCTACGATGGTTTGCAGCATGCCTACCTTGATAGTGGTTGCAGCACTTATTTTGGCACTTGCTTTACCCGCGAGGCGATAGCCCCGCTGAATGACATTATTGCTTTTCTGACCGAGACTTTAGCCACCCCAACTAACGCAAGCCCAGCAATGCAGCCTTCACCCGGCGCTTAGCTCAGAGTGGTAGCGCAGTGGGTTTATCTTGATTTCGCTTGCATTTAATTAGGAGGCTAACTAAAATAATGTTAGCATCCTAATTATTAATAGGCGAATCATGAGTTTTAAAAGCTTAGGTCTGCAAGTGCATCTGTTATCGCGCCAATGGCGCTTTCTGTTGGACAAACAACTGGCCTGCAATAGCCTGACTCAGGCATCCGGCATTGCGCTGGTTTACATCGCCGATAATCAGGGCGTCAGTCAAACTGAACTGGCGCGTTTATTGGGCGTGGAAACGCCGTCTCTGGTGCCGGTATTAGATCAGCTGGAGCAGCAGGGGTTAATTGAGCGCCGGCCATCTGCGCAAGACCGGCGGCAAAAAGCTTTGTTCCTGTTAAACGCCGCCACAGAGATTGTCAGCGAAATTGATCGCAAAAGACGCGCCCTGCAACAGGAATTACTGGCCGGTTTAACCGCGGAGCAGCAACAGGCATTGCCGCTGCTGCTGGATGCCGTGTTACAGCAGGCAACCCGCTTATTACAGGATCACAAAGAGGGAAGTCAGTCATGAGTGCTGAGCAGCTTTTCAGCCGGTGGGTAAAAGGCACCTTGCTGGCTTTTATCGCCGTGTTTGTTTATTACCTCGCAGCAGATTTGTATATGCCGCTGACCACCGACAGTCTGGTACAACGTTTTGTGGTGCAGGTGGCGCCGCAGGTGCCGGGCCGGGTCGTAGCTGTTGCCGTGCACAATAATCAGCAGGTGCAGCGTGGTGATTTGTTGTTTGAACTGGATCCGGCCGATTATCAGCTCAAAGTTGAACTCGCCACCTTGCAGCTGGAGCAAAGCCAACAAAAGTATCATCAGCTGACAGCGGCGCTGCAAAGCGGCAATGCACAGGTTGAACAGGCGCAGCTGGCATTGGCAGAAGCACAGCGCGAAGCGTTGCGGTTAAAGCGGTTATTTGAGCAGAAATTGATCCCGCGCCAGCAACTGGAGCAAAGTGAAACGCAAGTGTTGCAAGCCAGCGCCAAACTCAAAGCCAGCCAAGCCGACCTCGCCACTTTAGAAGCAGAGCTTGGCATCCCGACAGAAGAACTGGTGCAGATTAAACAGGCGCGCAATCAGTTAGCGCAGGCCCGTCTGGCGTTGTCGCGCAGTAAAGTTTATGCCGATGTGGACGGTATTGTCAGCGATTTGCAGCTGGAAGTTGGCACCAATCTGGCCGCCAATCAGCCAACACTGGCATTAGTTTCTGGCCAGCAAAGTTGGGTCAGTGCACTGTTTCGCGAAAAAAGTCTGCTGCATGTTAATAGTGGAAGCCGTGCTTTTATTACCTTCGATGCATTGCCCGGGCAGGTATTTAATGCAGCAGTTCGTGATATTGATGCCGGTGTTGCCAATGGCCAGAGCACACCGGATGGCCGGCTCGCGACGGCGGATAGCAGCAGTCGCTGGGTGCGGGATGCGCAGCGGCTTAAAGTGAATCTGGCGCTGGAGACTGAGATGCCACCACAGCTGGTCGTGGGTTCACGCGCCACAGTGCAGCTGGCGCCAGCCGGTGATAGCTGGTTACAGTGGCTGGCGGCCAGTCAAATCCGCCTGATTAGCTACCTGCACTACGTGTATTAATGCTGATGAACGCTACTGCATTTTATCCGGTACTGCGACTGGCTTTTGGCGCCAGTCTCGGGCTGCTGCTGGCGAAACTGACCAATTCAGACCAGTGGGGCGTGTTTTTTACTATCAGCCCGGTACTGTTACTGGGCCTTATTCCCAGACTGACGCCTTTTGTGGTGTTGCAATACTTATCTGCCAACCTGCTGGCCGCGCTGATGGTGTTGGGCTATCACGCGATTGGCGGGCTGAGTCTGGTGGTCATTCTGCTGGTGTTTGCTGTTTTTCTTTGGTTGTTCCGGCTGATGGCGCAAGGCAGTTATTTTGTGTTTGCCGCCATCAGTATTATCAATGGCAGCATTTTTTTGCATTTTGCCAGTTATCCCGCGATGGACCCGGCCCAGATGCTGGGGCATGCCTTTATCGCGACTCTGGCAGCTTTGCTGATCTGTGGCGCGATGATCCGGGTTTTCCCGCTGCCAGAACGGCCTTTACCGCAGCTGCCGCCAAAGCCAATCGCTGAACAGTTGCAACAAAGCCTGATTGCAGCCTTGCTGGCGACTTTGTCTTTTGTAGTGTTTCAGTTATTGGATTTGCAGGATTCACTGTCGGCGACGGCCAGTTCTATTTTGATCCTGCTGCCACTGAGTTTCAGCGGTATAGTGCAGGCCGGGCTGAAGCGGGCCCGCGGTGTTTTGCTGGGTTCGGCTTATGCCATTGCGGTGCAATTGTTGTTGTATGACAACTACCAGCATTTGCCATTGACGGTGCTGGCATTTTTCTTTGGTATGCTGTTGTTTGGCCGGGCGCAGCAACTGGAAGGGCCGGGTTCTGGCGTGGCGTTTGGCGGTATGACGACTATGGCAATTATTTTCGGCCAGTACCTGACGGCAGATCACGACCTGATGTATAGCGCTTTGTACCGGATAAGCTCCGTCAGTGTGGCAGTGATCACAACAGTGATGCTGGTGACGCTGTTGTATCTGTGGCTGGCACCCCAGCAACAACCTGCAGATACAACGCAAAAAGCACCAGTTGGCAACACTCGTAGTTAACAAAAAATATACCTGTCGGGTTATCATGCAGTTTTAACTTACAAAGTGACAGCTGCTGATGCCCGAAGACTCTCTAAACCAACACTCTCTGAACCAAAACGCTCGCAAAGAAGCCATTTTGCAGAAAAACCTGCTGCAAATCCTGCCGGCTGGCTCTGATGAGAAAAACACCATCTGGAATATGTTCCAGTTTTATTGCTACGACACCTCGGTGTATGACGGCTATGACGTCGAAGCCGACGGCAAATACAAAATGTGCGCTGACTATTTTGCCCAATACTGGCAGTTACCGCGCTGGAGCGCATTTATCCTGAAAGTCGATGGTGCGCTGGCCGGTTTTGCGTTAATTGAGCCTTCTGACGTTGTGGCAGAAGCACAGGAATTAGCCGACCTTTTTATTATGCGGCGCTTTCGCCGCCACGGTATCGCCAGACGTGTCGTTGAGTATTTTATGGCGCAACGCGACATCCCCTGGACCGTCACCACTTTTGATGACGCGCCGGATGCAACAGCGTTTTGGCAACAGATGTTTCGCTTGCCACAGTTTCAGGTGAT
>CAMLNG010000128.1 GCA_946481195.1 uncultured Chromatiaceae bacterium | reverse complement strand
TTTTATCGGTGGTTTGCTGGTGTCGGCATTGACTCTGCCGCTGGTAGATTATTTTGGCGCCGGCGATAAAGCCAAAGGTTATCAGCTGACCATTCTGCTGATGAGTATCGCCGGTGTGGCAATGTTTTTACTGTGTTTTGCCGGCACCAAAGAACGGGTGCAAACCGTCGTGGAGCGTAAAACTAACTTCCGGCAGGATTTTAAAGCGCTGTGGCAAAACGATCAGTGGCGGGTATTGTCGGTCGCGGCGTTGTTTTTGCTCACTGGTAATGTGCTGAAAAACACCATGGCGATTTATTACGTCAAATATTATCTTGGCGCGCCGGACGACATCACCATGTTTATCACGCTCGGTATGCTCGGTAGTATGGCCGGTTGTCTGTTTGCGAACCCTTTAGCGAAGAAAGTCGAAAAAGTGAAGGCTTACATTGGCTTGCAGCTGGCAGCGGCGTTTTTCTGTGCCTTGAGTTACTGGATTGCAGCTGATCAGGTCACGGTCGCTTTCGCCGTCTTTATCGCCTGGAACTTCTGTTTTAATGCTGCCACGCCGTTACTGTGGGCCAAAATGGCTGATACGGTCGATTACGGCGAGTGGAAAACCGGCATCCGCACCACCGGCATGGTGTATTCATCGATTATTTTCTTTATTAAGCTGGGCCTGGCATTGGGCGGCGCGGCGGCAGGCTGGTTGTTGGCCGGTTATGGTTATCAGGCCGACACTGAGCAAACTGAAACAGCCCGTAACGGTATTTTATTGTCGTTCAGTTTGTTCCCGGCCATTGGTTCAGTCCTTGTCGCTATCGTCATGCGCCATTATCTGCTGGATACTGCCAAAGTGACGGCAATTCAGGCGGAACTGAAGCAAAGCGCCGGATAAATTGTGAAAGAGACGCAGCTAAAAAGCTGATACTATTGGTTTTATCAAAGCACTGCTTGGGGGCTCATCACAGCGATGGCTACGATTTACGATGTCTCATTGCGCGCCGGCGTGTCGCTGGCCACAGTGTCCCGGGTCATTAACAAAAACAGCAATGTCAGTGAAAAAACCCGGCAAAAAGTGCTGGATGCGATGGCAGAGCTGGATTACCGGCCCAATACCATAGCGCAGTCACTGGCATCCAATGTGTCCAATAGTGTCGGTGTGCTGGTATCGCAACTGGACGGTCCGTATTACGGCCCGATGATGGCCGAAATTGAAGCGGCCCTGCGCGCGCAGAACAAACACGTCATTATCGCGGTTGGTCACAGCGATGCAGCGGTGGAGCAGGACAGTGTCGAGTTCCTGCTCAGTCGTGGCTGTGATGCGCTGATCCTGGATGTCGAGGCGGTGTCGGATGAGTATCTGGTGCAACTCAGTCAGCGTTCAGTACCGATTGTGCTGATCAACCGCTACATTCAGGCGATGGAACCGAGCTGTATTTACCTCAATAACGAACTCGGTGGTTATCTGGCCAGCCGGCACCTGGTGGATTTAGGCCATCGCAGTATTGCTTATATCTCAGGCCCGAAAAACAAACACGATGCAATGGAGCGGTTAGTCGGCCACCAGCGTGCATTAGCAGAAGGTGGGTTGGTATTTGACCCTGCGCTTTATATCGAAGGCGATTATAAGGAAGAAGGCGGTGAAGCCGGTATGCTGGCATTATTGCAAACCGGTAAACCATTTTCGGCGGTGGTCTGTGCCAACGATCAGATGGCTTCTGGTGCTATCGCGGTCTGCCTGCAGCGCGGTTTGACTATTCCGCGTGACTTGTCAGTTGTTGGCTATGACAACATCCCTTTCGCCAAATACATTTCGCCAAAGCTGACAACCGTCAATAACCCCATTCATGAAATGGGCAAGATGGCAGCGTTGTGGGTACTGCGTAACGTCTATGCCGATGATCAGACCTTGGTCAACAATGTTTTTGAACCAGAGCTGGTCGTGCGTGGCTCTGCGATCCGCGCACAATAAGCCATTTTGGAGCAGATGCTGATGAATCAGTCTTGCCTGTTTACCCGGTCTTTACTGGCTTTGCTATGGGTACAGTTTATTGGATTGTCAGTTGCACAGGCGGACACCGGCTGGCCGGCTGAGTTGCCACAGCAACCGGTGGAAGTATTGGACCCGGCGCTGCAGCAAGTGATCAGTGTTGATGCAAAACTTGAGATCCTGTCGACGGGTCATCAGTGGGCCGAAGGTCCGGTCGCAGAGCCCGGCAGCGGCGCAGTGTTGTTTTCTGATGTGCCGAAGAATCAAATCTGGCGTTGGTCAGAAGCAGCAGGCTCAACTTTATACCTGACGCCTTCCGGCAGCACAGGGCATCAGCCTTCAGTGCTGAAAGAAGGCAGCAACGGGCTGATCTTCAACAAAAAAGGCGAACTGGTGCTGGCACAGCACGGCGACCGGCGGCTTGCTGTGCGTGCCGCGCAGCAAGGACAACAAGCGACTTTTCGCACACTGACCGGGTTGTATCAGGGCAAAGCGTTTAATAGCCCAAACGATTTGATTGAACTCAAAGATGGCCGTTATTTGTTCACAGATCCGCCTTATGGTTTAGAAGGTGGCGACCAGTCCGCTGAAAAGCAGCAACCGCACAATGGAATTTATCAGCTTGCCAGCGACGGTGTGGTCAGTTTAATCAGTGGCAGCCTGACACGGCCAAATGGGCTCGCCGTCTCACCGGATGAGCAGTTTTTGTATGTGGCCAATTCAGATCCTGCAGCAGCACAGTGGTGGCGTTTTAAACGTAATGCCGCAGGTCAGTATCAGGATGGCGTTTTGTGGCTGGATGTGACGTCAGCGGTCAAACAAGCGCCGGGACTGCCGGATGGTTTAAAAGTACTACCCAGCGGCATTGTACTGGCGACCGGACCGGCGGGGGTCTGGGTGATCAATCCGCAAGGTGTTGTGCTCGGGAAGATTAAAACCGGTGTTGCGGCAGCCAATGTAGCCCTGAGTCCGGACCGGCAATATCTGTATATCACGGCCAGTCAGTATCTGCTGCGGATCAAGCTCAAAACTTAAACACGGGCCTTTACTCTGCATGGTTTTTGCGCAGAAACTCTGGCATATTGAGGTTCAGATCCGCAGTTATCACGGTGAACGCTCATGCGTCGTTTTTTGTGCACTGTTCTGTTTTTGATAACAAGCCCACTGCATGCTGTCGCTACTTTACAGCTGCTGACGGAACATTTCCCCCCCTATAACTATCAGGATGGCGATCGGATCACCGGGATCAACGCCGAGATTATTCATCGCCTGTGCGAAATCACCAATATGCAATGCAGTATGCAGTTGTATCCCTGGCTGCGCGCTTATGAGTACGCCTTACAGAATCCGCAAGGCGGTCTGTTCACCACATCGCGTACGCCGGAGCGGCAGAATAAATTTCAGTGGGTCGGTCCCCTGGCTTCATCCAGAGCCTTTTTATACCGGCTGAAAAGCCGACCGCAGGTCAATCCACAAGATTTACAGCAAGCCCAACAATTTGGCATCGCAGTGGCGCGCGGCGACGTTTATGAAGAGTATTTGCTGCGAAACGGCTTTGTCCGGGGGAAAAACCTGTTGGACTTCCCGTCCAAATCTGCACCTATCGCGCTATTTTTACAGGGAAAAGTGGATTTAATCATCGGCTCAGAACTGGTGATGCCGGCCTGGTTGGCGGCACACAATGCGACTGAGGATCTGGTCGAACCGGTACTGGAGTTGGAAACAAAAGGTGAAAACTATCTGGCATTGAATCTGGCCGTGCCGCCGGCGCAGGTAGATGCACTGCAACAGGCGCTTGATGAAATGAAACGCAGTGGTGAATACCAACGCATAGTCGCAAGACTCTTTGTCGAAGCCATGCCGGAAGTGAGGGCCAATAAAGTTAAATAACGTAACAGATTGATTTTTAATGTGGTATTTCTTATAGGCTGACAAGCTCTGTCAGCAAATGCTGACAAGAGCCTGCCTGTCATTTTAACCGGCGCAGTGCCGGTTTTGATCTACATCAATTAAAGCTCTGCGCCTGACCGTTATCGTGAAGTGGTTATTTAATTTACAATATATTCACGTTCAGAGGCGGACATGCAGCACAATCCACTGGGCCTGCGGGGCATCGAATTTACCGAATTTGCCGCAGCCGACAGCAGCTATTTACACCAGATTTTTCAGGCCTTTGGTTTTTCCAGAACCCGGCAGTTTAAAGGCAAAGCCATTGATTATTATCAGCAAAACGACATTCATATTTTGTTGAACCGTGAGCGCAGCGGTTTCTCGGCAAACTTCAGCCGCACACATGGCCCGGCGATTTGCGCGATGGGCTGGCGGGTTGATGATGCGGTTGCGGCGCGGCGTATTGCGCTGGAACGCGGTGCCCGCGGCGCAGATCCGGCGCTGACTGACCTGCCGTATCCGGCGATTTATGGCATTGGCGATAGCCTGATTTATTTTATTGACCGTTATGGCGTGGCCGACTCGATTTATCAGCGTGATTTTGAGCCGCATGATAAACCGGCTATCGTCGAAGATCTGGGCTTCAGCTGCATCGACCATCTGACCAACAACGTCGTAAAAGGCACGATGCAGCACTGGGCTGATTTTTATAAAAATGTGTTTGGTTTCACTGAAGTGCGTTATTTCGACATTAAAGGTCAGCAAACTGCATTGTTGTCTTATGCGCTGCGCTCACCAGATGGCAGTTTCTGCATTCCAATCAACGAAGGCAAAGGCGATGACCGAAATCAAATCGACGAATTCCTGCGGGAATATAACGGCCCCGGCGTGCAGCACATTGCCTTTCTGACCGACAACATTCTGGATTCACTCGACAAGCTGGATCATCAGGTCATAGATACTTTAGATATCCATGACGACTATTACGCCCAGGCTTTTGCCCGGGTACCGCAGGTACGGGAAGACAAACAACGTATCCAGCAACATCAAGTGTTGGTCGACGGCGACGATGATGGTTATCTGCTGCAAATTTTTACCAAAAACCTGTTTGGGCCGATTTTTGTTGAGATTATTCAGCGTGTTGACAATCTTGGCTTTGGCGAAGGTAATTTTCAGGCCTTGTTTGAATCTATTGAACGTGATCAGCAAAAACGGGGGTTGTTATGACAATACCTTCGAGCAGTTCCATCAATATCCGGCAAATCCATCATGTCGCCTACCGTTGCCATGATGCCCGCGAAACGGTGCAATTTTATCATGACGTGCTTGGTATGAATTTTATGTTGGCCATCGCCGAAGACCGGGTGCCGTCGACCAAAGCGCCGGATCCTTATATGCATGTATTTTTAGACGCCGGGCAAGGCAATATTCTGGCGTTTTTTGAGTTGCCAAACTCGCCACGTATGGGCAAAGACCCACACACACCAGAATGGGTGCAGCATATTGCACTGCAAGTCGATGATGAAGCTGCGTTGCTGGCGGCCAAATCTGAGCTGGAGCAACGTGGTATAGCAGTGGTTGGGCCGACTAACCACGAAATTATCCGCTCGATTTATTTCTTTGACCCCAATGGTCATCGCATCGAGCTGACTTGCGTCAGCGCGACAGCGGCTATGCTGCAACAGCTGGATGCGGTGAAGTGGCAAATGCTGGAAGAGTGGTCGCAGACCAAAAAGGCGCCGAAACTCGCCGCCTGGTTGCATCAGCAGGAATTTACCGAACCAGGCTGAATCACTTTATTCAACACCACAGCTTCAGGCGTTGACGCCAGCTAACCGCACGGGAGAGTCCAGCTCCCGCGCTTTTCTCGGCAGAAACTGCGCCGGATCAATATTTGCGACGGGCAGAGCTGGCAAAATCATCCATACTGCAATATGAACCGTAGCAGTGATGCTTGGCTTCTGTGCGCAAAACAGAACCGGGCTGAAGTTTCTACCAGACAATTTTCGACAGCAAACAACAAAAATTTGATATCTACCGTGCAACAGGAGCAAGCAATGTCTCAACTTGATCGTCGTTCCTTTTTAAAACTCTCATCTGCTACTTTAATTGGCGTCACCATGGGCGGCATCAGCCTCAATGCCGTGGCGCAGGAAGCCGTCAAAGCCGATGACCCGATGGCTGTGGCAATGAAATATGTCGCCAAATCAACTACAGCCGACCAAACCTGTGGCAACTGTATGCATTTTGCCAAAGATGCCAAAGGTGACACCGGTGGTTGCGCCATTTTCAGTGGCAAGCTGGTGGCAAAAGGCGGCTGGTGTGCCGGCTGGATGAAAGCGGCCTGATCGCCAATTCTGCTCAGAAAAAAAGCGCCGCCGGCGCTTTTTTTTCGTCTGGCCGACATCTGATTGCCATAGTATCTGTGATTGATGGCCCCAGGTTGATCGGACTATGGCGCTACTGCGTACAAGCCGCGCTGTTGTGTGCCGGCTACCTCGCCTGAGCGGGCTAACATCTGGCATAATTGAGCAATAATCTGCACTGGAGCAACTATGTCGGGAATGGTTTTAATCACAGGCGCAGCGCAGCGGGTCGGATTACATTGTGCTTTGGGGCTGCAACAGGCTGGCTATCAGGTGATCGCGACGTACCGTCAGCCAAAAGCCGGGGTGGAGCAGTTGCGCCAGGCCGGAGTGATTTGTTTGCCACTGGATATCCAGCCGCAGAGCGATCTGGTTCTGCAAGTCAGTGAGCTGGCGCGGGCGGTCGGCACTTTATGTGAACAACATCAGTTGCCGCTGCGGGCGCTGATCCACAATGCGTCCAGTTGGGCCGGTGAATCGGTCACAGGTACGACTTTGCAGGAACAGCTCCGCGCTGACGCGGCCGTGTTTGACGACATGTTTCGCATTCATACCAAATTACCTTATCTGCTCAGTCGCGCCTTAGCGCCTTTATTCAGCACTGTGCAGGAACAACCAGCTGACATTATCGCAATCAGTGATTTTGCCGTGAATACCGGTAGCTGCAACCATATGGCTTATGCGGCCTCGAAAGCGGCGCTGGAGAATCTGGTGTTGTCATTGGCGCGCCAGTTAGCACCAAAGGTCAAAGTCAACGCGATAGCACCGGCACTGCTGATGTTTAATGAAGGCGACAGCGCCGAATACCGCGCTTTCACACTGAAGAAATCACTGATGGAAATTGAGCCGGGGCCGGCAGAAGTGCTGCAAAGTATTGTGTATCTGCTGCAAAGCCGTTACATCACCGGGCGTGTATTGGCGCTGGACGGCGGCCGACACCTGAAGTTGCCTTAATTTCCATGCAGTCTCATGCGCCGGTGCCGCGCATTCAGCGGCCCTATTTTCGCAATGGCCCCGAGCATCGCGCCGGCGCGGACGTCAGCTTTGGTGATATTGTCAAAATCTTTGATTTTCGCCGGATAAAAATCGGCCGCTGGGTCAGTGCAACAGAAACTCAGCTGGCAGCAAATTTGTTTTTTGATGCACTGTCGGATTTGCAGTTGTTGTTGCAGGTACCAGCCCGGGTGATTTCACTGAATGGCTCGCTGGCGCTCAGTTTTGGTATTGGCGGTGAGCCGGGCACCTGTGCTTTTTACCAGCCACAAGGGCGGTTGCTGGCGCTGGCGAAAAACGCCGGCGGTGGTTCTTTAGCGCACGAGTGGTTTCATGCTTTTGATCACTATATAGCCAGCCGGTTTTGTATAGGCGCCGACCCCACTGATTTTGCCAGCCGCAGCTGGTTGCATGGTGCGCAAGTGCAGCCACATCCGCTGAATCAATTGTTGGCTGCAGGTTTTGCGAATTGTCTGCTGGCGCCCTGCGGCGCACAGCCATCAGCTTATTTTCAGCGTAGCGCTGCTGCCGACAGCAGCCGCGGCACTTTGTACTACGCCTTGCCGGAAGAGCTGTGTGCCCGTGCTTTCGAAAACATGTTGCAGCGTCAGAGTCTGCAAAACAGTTTTTTGGTCAGTGGTACTGTCTGGCAAAACCGCAAAGGCCCGGCAGGGGTCCTGCACGACGAACAACAAAAACGTGCTGCAGTCTATCCGGACGCCACCGAAAGCAGCCAGCTGGCAGTGCACTGGCTGCAGTATTTTCAGCGTCTCGGACAAGCGCTGACCAAATCGGCTTAGCCCCTCAGCGCAGACTTTGTTTTGCCAGCAAACTGACATAGTTTTTCATTTTGTGATCATCCAGATGCTGTCGCAGCGCAGCTTCGGCTTGGTCTGCATCACATAAAACCTGATCCAACAGCATCAGCCAGCGTGGTGGGTTCAGTTGCAGCTGGTCCAAATCATCAAAATAATACAACTGGCCACTATGCCGGTAGTCAGGCAGAGGCGGCAGTTTGGGAACTATATCGCGTTGATTGACGTAGCGGCGGTAGAACGGTAGTAATTGCTGGGTGATCGCTTGTGTTAACTGCGCATCACCAACTTTAGGCTGGCCAAAAGTCACCACACCGGCGAGTTTATTACCGGGTTTTAGACTGAGTTTAAATGCCAGTAAAATGGCCAGAGCTCCGCCTAAACTATGGCCGGTGATCCACAGCGGCCGCTCTAGTCCTGCCTGCGGCTGTTGTTGTTGCAGATCCGCAAGAATAGCGTCGGCCTGAGTGCAGAAGCCCTGATGCGCTTTGCTGTGACTACCCAAAGGCCAATTAATCAGCGGGCACTGTGCATCGGTGCGGATATCAGCCAGTTTGCCTTCAGTACCGCGGCAAATCAGCACATCATAATCCGCACCGCGGGCATACAGATACTGCGTATCATCGCCGACGGAACGTAATTGCCCGGTGAGTAAAAATGTCTGTAATTCCAAATCCAGCTGTGGCCCATCCAGATAAACCAAATCGGCTAATCGGGCGAGCTGTAAATCCATGACCGCCAACGGGTTTGGCTTTTTGCTGGTTACAGCAGGCGCATTGCTGTTTATCACAGGTGCCGCAGTGGTTGTATTGTCATTTTGAGTTTC
>CAMLNG010000127.1 GCA_946481195.1 uncultured Chromatiaceae bacterium | reverse complement strand
GTCTCACCGGAAAGAATTTCCGGAATATAGTTTGGCCGGCCTCTGGTTTTCCAGTCTGCCACTATGGCATGTACTTCGTGATCGTCAACAAAAGCGCCGTGCACCCGATTCGGTACGCCCGAGCCCGGTGGCAGATACAGCATGTCACCCTGACCCAACAGACTTTCAGCACCTTGCTTGTCCAGAATGGTTCTGGAGTCGATTTTTGACGACACCTGGAACGCAATCCGGGTTGGAATATTTGCTTTAATTAAACCGGTGATCACATCAACAGATGGTCGTTGCGTGGCGAGAATTAAGTGAATGCCGGCTGCCCGCGCTTTTTGTGCAATACGCGCGATCAACTCTTCAACTTTTTTGCCAACAATCATCATCATGTCAGCGAATTCGTCAATCACCACCACGATAGAAGGTAGCTTTTCCAGTAATGGCGGCTCGCCGCGCATGTCATCGGTCGGGCGCCACAGCGGGTCACGCAGCGGCTTGCCTTCAGCGATCGCTTCTGCAACTTTAGCGTTGTAGCCTTTGAGGTTACGCACGCCCATCGCCGACATCAGCTTATAACGCCGCTCCATCTCACCGACACACCAACGTAGACCATTGGCAGCTTCTTTCATGTCGGTCACGACTTCTGTTAATAAATGCGGAATGCCTTCATACACCGACAATTCCAGCATTTTCGGGTCAATCATCAGAAAACGCACATCATCCGGTGTTGATTTGTACAACAAGCTACAAATCATTACGTTCACGCCCACTGACTTGCCTGAACCCGTAGTACCAGCGACCAGCAGATGCGGCATTTTTGCCAGGTCCGCGACCACTGCTTTACCGGCGATATCTTTACCCAAAACCATCGTCAACGGAGATTTCGACTGCTCGAATACTTCATCACCGATGACTTCCGACAAGCGGACAATCTCACGGTGCTGATTCGGCAGTTCCAGACCTATAAAAGATTTGCCTGGGATCACTTCAACCACACGCACACTGATGGCTGATAAAGAGCGCGCCAGGTCTTTGGATAAACCGGTGATCTTTGATACTTTCACGCCTGGCGCCAGGTCTAATTCAAACCGGGTCACGACAGGCCCCGGATACACGCCAACAACCTTGGCGTCAACACTGAAATCCAGCAGTTTAACTTCAACCAGCCGCGATACCCGCTCTAAATCTTCTTCTGAGATTGGGTTGACGGTGCGGTTTGGCCGCTCTAACAGACTCAGCGATGGCAAGGCATCAACCGGTGGCACAGGCTGTGGATACAGAACCTCATCCTGCTCTTCTTCGTCAAGATTGTCGCTCTGCATTGAGTGCGCGGGTAAATCTGCAGGTGTCTGTGTATGCAGGTAACTTTGCGCCAGCTCATCTTCAGCGTAAGTTTCATCGATAGCGCTGTAACTGAGTTCGTCCCCGGCAATTTCATCAATGCTGACAAAGGCACGGGCGTCGGTGCGAATATCTAACGGCTGGATGGGTAAAGGTTCAATCCGTGCATTGGCATCCGGGAAAAAAGCTCGGCTCTGCACTGCAGGGTCAATTTTAATCGGACTGGCCGGCTTTGCCTGCACCGGGACTGGCGGTACTGTTTCGGCGCTGATAACTTCGACCGCAGCCTGCTGCGTCTCAGCCATAACTTCAGGTACATAACTATCTGGTTGCTGGTCGTATTTAGCCGGAGCAATGTCATTATCACGCTGCACGTCTGAGACGCTAAAGCCGATTTCAGGTTCAATACGGTCGCCGGCAATCTCGGTACTGCGGGTTTCGGGCTCAATGTCCGCCACAGGCGCCTGCACTTTAACAGCCACTGGCGCTTTAATTTCCTGCTGATAAGGCGTGCCTTTAATGTCACTGCGTTGTAATGGCGCAACTACCCTGGCTTTGGGCTTTAATTTACGCATCAGCGCGTCGATGGTCGCATTAAAGTGCCAGAGCCGTCGTGCGGTTGAGACGGTGAATGCCCCAAGCTCATCTGCCACAGTCAGCCAGGAGATGCCGGTCAGCAGGGTCAGGCCGATACAAAAACTACATAACAACAATAAGCTGGAACCGACAAAACTCAGTTGCGGCAGTAATACCGCCACCAGTACGTCGCCAACAACACCGCCGCTGGAGTACATATAAATGTCGTCGAAATTGATACTACTGATAGCACAGGCGCTAATGACGGTCAGCAACAGCCCCAACAGGCGCATGCCGAGCACAAAATAATCTAATGATAATAAGTCGGTAAAACGACGGAATAGCAGATAGCCGCAAAATGCCAGAAATGGCGGTACCAGATAAGACAACCAGCCAAACACTGCAAACAAAATATCTGCGACTTCAGCCCCGATAGGACCGGCAATATTGCGAATATCACTGTGATAACCGGTTTGCGTCCAGCTCGGGTCTGCCGGATCAAAACTCAGCAGCGCCAACAGCATAAAAGTGGCAATCCCCAGACAGGCAATCAACCCGACTTCAACCAGCCGCTGGACTCCGTTCAGCGAAAATACAGTTTTTGCTTGCAACAGCATGACCCTATAAAAACTTGTCAGAAACACAGCAAAGATACCAGACTGACTGGCTTGCTGCACATATTTCCTCGCCGTAAAATCAGCGCAAAAAGCATTTTGCTGATTTTTTATCCAGTATTGCTAATTTCATGGACTCACCGCAACAAAAGTTGTTTGTTTGACTTCTTCCATCACCACATAAGTCCGGCTTTCTCGCACGCTGGGTAATCGCAATAAGGTTTCGCCCAGTAACTCACGATAAGCCGCCATATTGGCCACCCGGGTTTTCAGCAGGAAGTCAAAACTGCCGGATACCAGATGGCATTCCAGGATTTCATCAAGCTTTTGCACCGCTTTACTGAATTCATCGAAATCTTCCGGTGAGGTTTTACTTAAAGTAATTTCCACGAATACCAGTAAAGCGGCGCCGACCTTATTAGGATCAACCCGGGCGTTATAACCGAGGATAAATTGCTCCTGCTCCAACTTACGCACCCGCTCCAGACAAGGTGTCGGGCTGAGCCCTACCCGCTTAGCCAGTTCCACATTGGCCAGCCGGCCGTCTTTTTGTAATTCAGTCAGAATTTTCCGATCTATACGGTCCAGTTTACGGCCGCTGTGTTGTGGTGAAATTGGCAAGTTGTTTATCCTGCTATAAGCTATATATCGATATATTATGCTGCCTTACTGAAATAAAACAATCAGCAATTCTGCTAACTGCGCTTTATACTAGCGAAAAATTTTACCACCCCTGCAACAAATCAAAAAGGCAACAGATATGATTATTGGCGTACCAAAAGAGATTAAAAACCATGAGTACCGCGTCGGTATGACTCCAGCCAGCGTGCGCGAATTGGTCGCGCATGGCCATACTGTTTATGTAGAACACAATGCCGGCGACGGTATTGGTTGTGGTGACGCTGAATATCAGGCTGCCGGCGCTAAAGTGCTGAACAGCGCCGCAGAGATCTTTGCAATTGCAGAGATGATCGTCAAAGTGAAAGAACCACAGGCTGTAGAACGGGCCATGTTACGTGAAGGCCAAATCCTGTTTACCTACCTGCACCTGGCACCGGATCTGCCACAAACTGAAGATCTGATTAAATCCAAAGCTATCTGTATCGCTTATGAAACTGTCACCGACGGTCGCGGTGGTTTGCCACTGCTGGCGCCGATGTCAGAAGTCGCTGGCCGTATGTCAATTCAGGCCGGTGCCCGTGCATTGGAAAAATCCTGCGCTGGCCGCGGTATGTTACTGGGCGGTGTCCCAGGTGTAGAACCAGCCAAAGTAGTCGTGATTGGCGGTGGTATGGTCGGTACTAATGCTGCGCAAATGGCAGTGGGTTTAGGTGCTGATGTTGTGGTTCTGGATCGCTCTGTTGACGTGTTGCGCCGGATCAATGCGCAGTTTAATGGTGCAGTAAAAGCCATTTATTCAACCGCTGATGCTTTAGAAAAACACGTACTGGAAGCAGATTTAGTCATCGGTGGTGTGTTAATTCCAGGCGCTGCTGCACCTAAACTGGTGACACGCGAACATATTCGTAAGATGAAAGCCGGCTCTGCCATTGTAGACGTGGCCATTGACCAGGGCGGTTGTGTAGAGACTTCACACGCCACCACTCACGCCGAACCAACCTTTATCGTTGATGATGTCGTGCACTACTGTGTGGCCAACATGCCTGGCGCTGTGCCACGTACTTCTACTTTCGCACTGAACAATGCCACCTTGCCATTTATCATCAAACTGGCGAACAAGGGCTACAAACAAGCGTTATTGGATGACCAACATCTGTTAAACGGCTTAAACGTGATCAACGGTCAGGTGGTCAATCAGCACGTGGCTGAGGCGCTGAACCTGAGCTACGTTGACCCGCGTCAGGCATTAAACGCAAATTAATCCGTCAGAGGGTCATTGCTTTGCAGCGATGGACGGATGTAAGTGTCAGGAGCACTTGCAGGTTAGTCTGGAGACTTGCCGTTACAGCATAGGAATGTGTGATAAATAGCCGGGGCAACCCGGCTTTTTTAATTGTTCTATCATCCATGTCCTGCAGAATTGCATTTGCAATCAGACCACTTAAGACGGCACAATGAGGCCGGTTTGAGCCGGAGAATGTGATGCGTCAATTTGCCTGGATTTGTCTGTTACCCTTAGCGGCCTGTCAGGCCGAAGTCCCTGTATTTCCATTAATTCCATTACAGGCTGGTGACCAGCAATTGCAGGTACAGCTTGCTGATACTGTGGAACGACGCATGCGCGGTCTGATGGAACAGGCGCCGGTTAAACATGGCATGTTGTTGCTATACGACACACCAAGGCCAATGACTTTGTGGATGAAAAATACCCCAACGGCGCTCGATGTGGCTTTTATAGACCCTGATTGGCGTATCAGTAAAATTCAGCCAATGATGGCCAACAGCGAAGACTTACACGAGTCGCCGGGCGAAGTCATCGCGGCACTTGAAATGCCGCTGGGATGGTTTGCCGCCAATAAGGTTCAGGTTGGACAGCCCGTTAGTAGCTGCCAGTTGATCCCGGACAGCTGTCGAAACAAAGCAGAAAAATAAAAAAGAAGGTTTAACTGGCTGGATCCGGCTCATCTTTATGCAGATAGATGTCGGCAAAGCCCATCCGTTTGAATTCAGATTGACGGAATTCTTTAATCGCCGACTTGTGTTTAGTCGTCATCGCGATCTGTTGTTCCATCTGCAGAAACTTTTTCAAATCAATGCCCTCAGCCGCAGCGACCGCCTCATGCACATCGCGGAATTTGTCATAACTAAAGGCGATACGCCGGGGCTGGCCTTTAAAGGTATAAGTGATGTGGCGGGCCATATTTATTGTTCCTGCACTTTCTGCGCGTTTTTCAGTGGGTTGGCATACATAGCACGGGCATAACTCTGAATTTCCGGCACCATGTGCGCCAGGCGGCTGGCAAATTTGGCTGCAGCCTGCTCATCACTGACACGCTCTCCGGCCGCATACTGATTCGCCGGATAAATTTTATAGCCCTGATAAATCTGCCGGTCTATTAATTCAGCGAGCTGTTCCGGTGTGTCAAAACCGTTATGGATCACTTCACCAAAATGCAGATGAATACGGCCTTTGTAGCCGGTAATACCTTTGATGATACTGTCGATGTCTTCAAATTCTGCTTTTTGGTAGCCACCGTCTTCTGCCCGCTGATACAGCTCCAGCGCTTTGGCTTCGTCACAGGGATCGTATTCGTAGGAGATAGATACCGGCACTATACGCAG
Source organism: uncultured Chromatiaceae bacterium (assembly GCA_946481195.1). The sequence goes on along the minus strand of CAMLNG010000127.1, from coordinate 3,153 downwards.
CTGCTGCATATACTCAGCAAACTCAATGCCTTCGGCTTTACCGGCCATATGAAACATTTTTAAGATGGCCGGATCTGTTTGGTCAAATCCATCTTTGGCCCGCCCTTCTTTTTGCGCGATCCAGATATGTTGACCCTGCTGTAACGAGTGGCGGATATAGGCGGATAACTGGCTCAGTGCTTTGAGCATTTCCCTTGGCCCCTTAGCGCTTCGGCGCACAATAAAGCTTTTATTGAGTTTCATCAGCGCTGTGACACAAGGTTTTTTCAGCAGGTTATCACCGATGGCGATACGGGCGGTCTCAAAACCGTGTAAATGCAGACACCAGTTAACCAGAGCCGGGTCCATGGCGATATCTCGGTGATTACAGACGAACAAATAGGATTGGTGCTTTGGCAGCCCTTCAAGCCCTGAGCAGGTGACACCATCTGTCGTGTGTTGCAGCGCCTGCTCGAGATAACCTGAGACATAGCGCTGTACGTCCTGCACTGTCTGCAAGCGGCGCCAGTGCCGGCGTAGATACCAACCCAGTAATGGACTCAACAGCTTGCTGAGTCCACCAAAAGCTTTACCAAATTTGAAGCGGATAATCGCCGCGGTAAATTCAGGGTCTGAAATGATTTGTTCGATCGCCTGCGGTACTTCGGCATCCGAATACGGCCGGATCTCATCAAAATTCTGCACTTCAGTCTTCACACCCGCTACCTGTTTTTGCTGTTAACGGCGTATTTTTACCGATCTGCGCCCGACTGCCTAGCTTTTATCTGAAGAACCGCTGATGTTTTCAGCAAAACCAGCAGATCTCCGACCAGATCAGGCAGATTTACGCCATGGTGTTTGCGGCGGGTGGTACAGACTCAATCTGTCATGCAGACTACTGAAACTATGGCCGGCAGCAAACACGCGGCCTGTCAGACTTTCCAGCTCCGACAACAACATCAGCCGGCATTGAGTTTGTGTTGCATTAAGCACCAACGCCAAGGCCTGATTACGCCCACACAGCTGAACCAAATCAAACACAGCTGGATGTTGTTGACTGTGTGACGGCTGCAGATAAAAACTTTTATGTGCATCGACCACACCAAATTCGAGATGCGCCACCGCATCAACACTGGCAGCAAATACAGCTTCAGCCGGCCAATGCAATGACTCCAGCGCAAACAGGCTTTGCCAATACAGTTCAGCCTGCCCTAACGTAAAAGCACTCGGTAGCCCTTCGCCCCGGTACTGCAGCGGAGTGCGGTGGATGCCCTGTGCTGTTTTCAAACAGAGCTGGCCTTGGTGCTCACACCATTGCCAGTCAAAATGTGGTTCTGTCACACTAAATCCGTTCACAGATTTTTGATAACGCTGTTATAACGCAATCTGATCAAGCCTTTAAATACTGTTTTGCACTAGCTGCGCTTGATCAGATCAAGATCGTTATAAGGCGTTGACGATCTGTTTGATGAGCGTGGGGCCCTGATAAATAAAGCCGGTGTAAACCTGTATCAGCTGAGCTCCGGCAGAGAATTTTTCCTGCGCGGCTTCTGCACTGTCGATGCCACCCACGCCAATGATCGGAAAATCTGCGCCGACCGCCTGGCGTAATTGACTGATGATCTGCGTGCTTTTTTGCCGGACTGGCAGACCACTGAGACCACCCATTTCATTGCCATGCTCTAAATTTGCTACAGCGGTTTTATCCAACGTGGTGTTGGTCGCGATAGCCCCGTCCATTTTGCTGCGCAGTAAGGTTTCTGCCACTTGTTCTACCGCGACCGCATCCATGTCCGGTGCAATTTTGACAAATACCGGCACGTATTTACCATGTTTTGCGGCCAAATCGAGTTGTTCGTTTTTCACCGCGACCAGCAAATCTAATAAGGCTTCGCCAAACTGCAAATCACGCAGACCCGGCGTATTCGGTGAGGAAATATTGACCGTGATATAACTGGCGTGGGTATAAACCTTACGCATACATGCGACATAGTCGTCTTTGCCCTGCTCGTTCGGTGTATCTTTATTCTTGCCGATATTGATACCTAAGACGCCTTTATAGCGGCTGTTTTTCACGTTCTCGACCAAGTAGTCCACGCCGTTGTTATTAAACCCCATCCGGTTAATGATGGCGTCAGCCTGAGGCAGGCGAAACAGACGCGGTTTATCATTGCCGGCTTGCGGCCTCGGTGTGACTGTACCCACTTCAATAAAGCCAAAACCCATGGCTGCGAACGCATCGATACAATCGGCGTTTTTATCCAGTCCCGCCGCCAGGCCAACCGGATTATCAAAGGTGATACCGGCGACTGTGACCGGCTTTGACGGCACCTGCTGTGCCCAAAGCAAGTTGAGCGGAGTATGTTGTAAGCGTTTGAGGCTTTCCAGCGCGAAATGGTGAGATTTTTCTGCGTCAGTCTGAAACATCACAGCACGCGCCAACTGATAAAACATAGAATTTCCTTAAAAAAAGCCCCGCTTAGTGCGGGGCATTTTACCTGTCTGTCACGGGTGACAGAAGTTTTTATTTCTGCTGCGATTATTTCACCGAATCACAGTGGTGGCTTAATAACATCAGCTCACGCAGTGCGACTGAGAACTTAGCAAATTCGTGGCTCTTCGTAGTTTTGAACTCTGCCAGCATCAGGCGCCAGCGCGCCAGAATTGCATCGTTCGCAACCAGCCAGCTCGCTACAACGTCATCGGCAATGCAATTGCCGTTACAGCTATGTACAACCACTTGTGCTAACGCACGTTGCTGCCAGTCAAGCTCTTCGCGATACGAAGCGCGCGCCAGAGCCTGCCAGTGGTTGGCAACCGGTTGTTGCGTGATTTGCTCCAGGAACCAGTGTAAATCCAGCTTGTCGCCAAGCTTGAAGTAGATTTCGGCCACCAGTAACAGGTCTGCCTGCTCCGCAGCAGCAACCTGTGCGATATCCATCACCGAGAACACAGTGCTGAGCTGGGCCATATAACGGGCAACTTCGGCCGGAACTTGCTGTTCCTGCAGCTTCTGGGCATACAATGCCAGTGAATCCGCTTCAGCGCGCGCCAGTAATGTATCCAGTTTTTCGCTGACGCGACTGAGCGCCGGCTTAAAGAACTCAACTGTATCCGCAATGCTCAGCGCCTTATTACGATGACGCAGGAACCAGCGGGTCACACGACGCATAG
>CAMLNG010000126.1 GCA_946481195.1 uncultured Chromatiaceae bacterium | reverse complement strand
CCATCCGGCGCTTGCCATGCACAGCAGCCAATTTGTCGTGTTTTTACAGCAAAGCGCCAGGCTTGAAACCGCACCACCAGATCTTGACATTTTGCTGTACGGCCCGGCTGCAGACCCGGCTCAGGTCGCCATCTGGCACGAATTTGCCCGACAATGGTTGGTTCAACACAAGGAGCTGGCACTGCATGTTTGAGTTTGCCCTGCCCTGGATATTTTTGTTGGCACCACTGCCGTGGCTGTTGCGTCGTCGCCAGCAACAAAGTGGTAATCCGTTGTATTTCCCGCCATTGGCAAGGCTGGCTGCGCAGCAAGAGCAAAGGCAGATGCGGGCACAATGGCGGCGCCCGGCCCTGTTGCCTTTGTTGTTCTGGCTCTGCCTGTTGGCTGCAGCGGCAGAGCCGCGCTGGCTCGGTGAGCCCGTCACTTTGCCGCAACAAGGCCGTGACATGATGTTGGCAGTGGATTTGTCCGGCTCAATGAACATCAACGACATGGTGATTGAGGGCCAGTCATACAACCGGCTGGATGCGGTGAAACATGTGCTGGGACAATTTATCGCCAAACGTCAGGGTGACCGGCTTGGGTTGATTTTATTTGCCGACGCCGCTTATCAGCAAACCCCACTGACATTTGACCGGACCACAGTGCAAAAAATGCTCGATGACGCGGTATTAGGTTTGGTCGGCCAGCGCACTGCTATTGGCGAAGCCATCGGCCTCGCGGTCAAACGTTTTAACACCTACCAGAGCTCAAACAAAGTCCTGATCCTGCTCAGTGACGGTGCCAACACCGCCGGTAATATTCAGCCGCGTGAAGCGCTTGAACTTGCCAAAGCGGCCGGTGTGAAGATTTATGCTGTTGGTGTGGGCGCCGAACAGATGGTGCAACAAGGTATTTTTGGCCCACAGCTGGTGAATCCTTCTGCCGATCTGGACGAAAAATTGCTGACTGAACTGGCCAGTGAAACTGGCGGCCGTTACTTTCGCGCCCGCAACCTGCAGGAGCTCAGCGAAATTTATCAACTGCTCGACCAGCTCGAACCAATTGAACGCGACCAGCTGAACTACCGGCCACAACAAAGCCTGCTGCATTGGCCTTTAGCGGGCGCGCTGTTACTGCTTGGTTTAGCATTCTGGCGCCGGAGTCGTTATGCCGTTTGAATTTCACTTGTTAAGACCCTATGCACTGCTGTTGCTGCCGCTGGTGATCCTGTGCTGGTTACTGTTGCGCCGCCTGCCGTTGACAGATGCCTGGCAACAAATGCTGGCGCCGCACTTGTATCAGCAGTTACTCAGCGTACAGTCAGTCAGGCAACGGCAACACTGGTTATGGCCGCTATTGTTGTTGCTTGGCATTGTGGCCGCAGCCGGCCCCAGCTGGCAAAAACTGCCGCAGCCGGCTTTTCAGCTCAAGCGGGCAACTGTGCTGGTGCTGGATATGTCGATGTCAATGCGCGCCACGGATATCAAACCAAACCGGGTGACGCAAGCCCGTTTTAAAGCGCTGGATTATGCCAAAGCACAGCTGGAAGGCGAAATGGCCTTATTGGCATTTGCCGGTGACGCTTATGTCATTTCGCCACTGACACCGGATCACAACAATATCAGCCTGTTACTGCCCGACTTAAAACCGGAGATTATGCCGGTACAAGGCTCAGATTTTGCCGGCGCGCTGAAACTGGCGGACCAGTTGTTGCAGCAGGCCGGTTATGTCAAAGGCGATATTATCTTTTTCACCGATGGCTTTGACAGTCAGCAATTTACCACCATCCGTGATCAGCTGAATGGTTTTCGCCACCGTGTTTCTGTACTGGCTTTTGGTCAGAATGACGGCGCACCTATTCAGCTGGAAAATGGCGAGCTGCTCAAAGATGCCCGTGGCAGCATAGTGCTCCCCAAAGTGCCGCTGGCGCAGTTACGCGAGCTGAGTGCCCTGACAGGTGGCGCCTTTGCGCAAAGCAGCTTTGACGACAGTGATATCAGCAAGTTACTGGCGCTACCGGCACTGACGCTGAATGAGGAAGCAAGCCCTTCGGCCATGCAAGGCGACCAGTGGCAGGACGCCGGTATTTACCTGTGTTACCTGCTACTTGTCCTGGCGCTGCTGGCATTACGCCAACAGCAGTTGTTGGTGCTGCCATTGTTGCTGATGCTCTGGCCACAACCAGTGCCGGCGTCAGAAGGCCCTGCCCCACAAAGCCAAAGTGCAGAAACAGCAACCTCTGCAGGCTGGCAATGGCAGGACTTGTGGCAAAGCCGGACTGAACAGGCCCGGGAAGCCTATGAGGCCGGTGATTACGCCAGCGCGCAGGCCAAATTCAATGACCCGTTATGGCAAGGCAATGCCGCTTATCGCGCCGGCGACTACGCCGGCGCAGCCAGCCTGTTTGCGCAGGACAAATCTGCCGCCGGATTGTTTAATCTCGGCAACAGCCTGGCGCTGCAACAGCAATATCAGCAGGCATTGGCGGCATATCAGCAAGCGGCCCAACAACAGGCCGATTTGCCGGGTGTGCAGGACAATATCAAGCTGATGCAAAAACTGTTGGAACAGCAGCAGGAGCAACAAAAATCAGACGACAAACAACAAGATAACCAGCAGCAACAAAACGGTGAGCAAAAAGACGGCGAGCAAAAGGACGGACAACAGCAAAACCAGCAGCAGGACCAGCAAGGCGAGCAGCAGTCGCAGGATCAACAACAAAACGAACAGAACGACGCCGAAGGCAAAGAGCCTGATCCGGCGCAACAGCAAAAAACTCAGCAACAAAAACAGCAGCAGAGTGAAGCTGAACAAAAAACAGAGAAACCGGACCAGCAACAGCAGGCGATCGAACAAGCCTGGCCCAATGCCAGCCCGGAACAGAGTCAACAACTGGAAAATTTACTGCGAAAAGTCCAGGATGAACCCAGTTTATTATTAAAAAACAAAATGTTGCTGGAGTATCAAAAACGACAGCAACAAGCGATCCCGCGTGGAGTTCAACAAGAATGGTAAAATGGTATTCCCGCCTGCTGTTGGTTGGCCTGAGTCTGCTGTGGCAGGCACAAGCTGCGACACAACTAAAGGCCAGCGTTGATAAAAACCCGGCGATGTATGGGGAAGCTATTGTGCTTCAACTGGTGCTTGACGAGAAAGTCGATGCTGGTCTGTTGGATTTCGCCGTGCTGGAAAGCGATTTTCGTGTCTCCGGCCCTTCTGTCAGCCAAAGCATGCAAATCATTAACGGTCAGTCCAGTCAGAGTACAGCCTGGCAACTGAGTTTATTTCCGCGCCGGACCGGCACTTTGACTATTCCGGCTTTTACGGTTGGCAGCGTCAGTAGCAACCCCATCAGTATAGAAGTCCAACCGGCGAGCCAAAGCAGCGGCAAGGGCGCGGAACTTTTCCTGGAAAACAGTTTCAGCCATGCAGCAGTTCACGTGCAGCAGATGCTGTATTACGAAATCAAAATCTACTTTAAAGGCGAACTGCAACGCGGCAACTTAAGCCAGCCGGAGCTTAACGGGGCTGAAGTGGAGCAAGTCGGCAAAGATGTCGAAAACAGCGAAATCGTCAACGGTGAACGCTACCAGACCATCACCCGCCGTTATAGTGTAGTACCGCAAAAAAGTGGCAATTTAACCCTGAGTGCGCCGTTTTTTAACGGTGAAATGATCGACCGGGATAATTCACGTTATGACTATTTCGCCCGCACCAAGGCAGTGTCTGCAGAAGGCAAGCCACTGACGCTGAGCGTGAGTGCTATCCCCGACGGCCAGCAGCACCATTGGCTGCCATCAGAGTTAGTCGCACTGACCGAAGAATGGTCGCCGTCAGCACAACAGCTGGTACAGGGTGAACCTGTCACCCGCACTATCACGTTAACGGCATTAGATTTGGCCGACCATCAACTGCCGGACCTGCCACTTGGCACAGTCAACGGCGCAAAAATTTACCCGGAACAGCCACAAAGCCACAAAGCCGAACGCAAAGGCCGCATCGTGGCGCAAAAGGTGTTCAGCTACGCCATTATCGCCGATAAAAGCGGGACTCTGACCATGCCGGAAGTTCAGGTCCACTGGTGGAATACCAAAACCAATCAACCGGATGTTGCGGTATTACCGGCCGTGACTTTACAGGTCAGCCCCAATCCGCAGCAACCAGAACACAATGACACGGCAGTGCCGGAGCCAGGCGTAGTTCCTGTGCCCGCAGAACCGGTGTCAGACTGGTATTTCAGCTACAGCAGCTGGCTGTTGCTGGTGTTGTGGTTAGCGACAGTTGCAATGTGGTTGCTGCAGCAGTGGTATCAACGCCCGCCAGCAGTAGCGATGCCGGTTGCCGACTCTGCCGTGCGCTTTAATGCCCGCAAGCTCAAACAAGCCTGTCAGCAGCATGACGCGGTGCAAGCCCGGGAACAACTGCTGCGCTGGGCCCAGCAGCTAATTGACCCGCAAATCGCCACGCTGTCAGACATTCTGCCGCATCTGCCGGATGGAGCATTAAAATCACAAATTCAGCAGTTGAGCTATCAGGGTTATCAGGCAGCAGGTAAAACCTGGCAAGGTCACGGCTTACTCGAAGCCTGGGCCCATTTTCAGCATCAGCCGGCCCGCCAGCCGGCAGGCCTGGCACCGCTTTATCCTAACCGCTGAATTATTTTGGCTGGCCTGCACAAAAAACGCAGGCCAGCCGGTCTTTGTTGTGATGTCAGATTTTGCGGAGTGCAAATGAGTAACGCACAACAACGCTATGAAGCGTTAGTCCGGACTTACACACCGGACCTTTATCGCTACGCCTACTGGCTCAGCCGCTCTAAAAGTATCGCCGAAGATTTAGTACAGGATACCCTGCTGCGGGCCTGGAAAAATCTGGCACAGCTACAGGAAGCGCAGGCCGCGAAGGCCTGGCTCTTGACCATTCTGCGCCACGAAAACGCCAGGCGTTTTGAACGCAAACAGTTCGAATACAGCGACGTCGAACAGGACAGCATTGAAGATCCGCATCAATCGCCGGAGCACGGCGTAGCAACCGATCGTCTGCATCGGCTTATCTTAGAACTACCGCAGGATTACCGCGAACCCCTGGTCATGCAATTGTTACTTGGCATGACCGGCGATGAAATCGCCACTGTGCTGCAGCTGAATCTGAACACTGTCAATACCCGACTATTTCGCGGCCGCGCCCAGCTACGCGCCAGACTACAACCTGAGGCCGCAGGAGTACCATCCCATGGATAATCTTTCATTACGCCGGGCTTTATTTGAAGACCCAAACAGTGTCAGCGCTGAAGCCTTACAGGACCAACCGCAGCTGCAGCAGCTACAGCAGGAATTACAAAGGCTCGACGATAGTTTACGCACTCAATTAGCTATTGAGGTGCCGCCGCAACTGACTGAGCGGGTCTTGTTAAATCAGCGCATGCTGCCCGTGCCAAAGCGCTGGTACCAAAAACCTTTACCTTATGCGACGGCGGCCGCACTGCTTGTCTCTGTCTTGTATTGGCAACAGCCGCTGCAAAATGGACCGGCCGACCTTGGTCAACATGCACTGTCGCACGTCTATCATGAGATGGCGGCGCTGCGTGCTGAGACACTGTTAAGCCCGGCCGATCTGAGCCCGATGTTCAGCCAGCTTGGTATCAGCGCCGATTTCCCGGTGCCGGTCCGTTATGCCCGCTTCTGTGACTTTGAAGGTGTCCGCTCTTTACATCTGGTGCTGGACATCGATGGCGAGGCTGTCACCTTGTTTGTCGTACCGGATACCGGGCTGCCAGGTGTTATCGAACAAGCAAAGATTAAACCCATGCAGTTCGCCGATGCGCGTTTTTTTGGTCAAGCAGTAGCACGACAACAGCACAAACTGGTGTTAGTGGCAGAGCAACCACAATTACTGGCGGCGACCAGCAGTATGCTGGAAAAGTCACTTCGTTTTAACATTTGACCGTCACTGGTAGCAGCCAACCGGCAGTTCACAGAAAACAGCTGGTTCTGCGCATCGACTATTGTTAGCATGGCGGCGCCATTATTTGCGGCGCTGCCCTACTTTGCACAAACCGCAACGGCACCATAACAATAAACAACAGGTCGAGGAATTTCAGTGGAAACAGGTACCATCCTTGCGCTTGCGATCTATTTTGTCGCAATGCTCGCTATTGGACTTTACGCCTATCGGCAGTCCAGCAGCAATTTGTCCGAATACATGCTTGGCGGGCGAAAACTCGGCCCCGGTATCACCGCATTGTCTGCCGGCGCCTCAGATATGAGTGGTTGGCTGTTAATGGGTTTACCCGGCGCGTTGTACGCAGCTGGGATCTCACAAATCTGGCTGGCTGTTGGTCTGATATTGGGCGCCTGGGCGAACTATCTGTTTTTAGCGCCGCGCTTTCGCCTTTACACCGAAATCGCCAACGACTCTATTACCTTACCTGACTATTTTGAACACAGATTTGCTGACAAAACCCGGGTGTTAAGGCTGATTTCTGCGTTAGTGATCGTGGTGTTTTTTACACTTTATACCGCCTCTGGCGTCGTAGCCGGTGGCAAGTTATTCGAAAGTGTATTCCAGCTGGATTATTTTTATGGGTTGGCGCTGACAGTTTCTGTGGTGATTGCCTATACCCTGCTCGGTGGTTTTCTGGCAGTCAGCATGACTGACTTCGTTCAGGGCATCATTATGTTTCTGGCGCTGGTGATAGTGCCTCTGGTGGCTTTAAACGTTGTGGGCGATGTCGGTACCACTTTAACTATTGTGGAATCGCTCAATCCAAACCATCTGGACTTGTTCACCGGCACCAGCGCCTTGGGAATCGTGTCTCTGCTCGCCTGGGGTTTTGGTTATTTTGGCCAACCACATATCATCGTGCGGTTTATGGCGATCCGTTCTGTAAAAGATTTCCCGGTGGCACGCCGCGTTGGCATGTCCTGGATGATTATCTCTTTAATGGGCGCTGTGGCTACCGGTTTTATCGGTATTGCTTATGTACATCAGACCAAACAGCCGTTACAGGACCCCGAAACTATTTTTATCATGTTGTCGCAGGTGCTGTTTCATCCCTTTATTACCGGCTTTTTGCTGGCCGCTCTATTGGCTGCAGTGATGAGCACCATTTCCAGTCAGTTATTGGTGACATCAAGTGCTTTGACGCAGGATTTCTACAAAACCTTTTTAAATCAGCAAGCTTCGGACAAAACTCAGGTACTCGTAGGTCGTTTGTCTGTGTTACTGGTTGCAGTAGTGGCTATCGCTATCGCATTGGATCGCAGCAGCTCGATTCTGGATTTGGTCGGTAATGCCTGGGCAGGTTTTGGCGCAGCCTTTGGCCCGGTAATTCTGATTAGCCTGTACTGGCGCCGGATGACCACGGCGGGCGCGCTCGCTGGCATGGTCGTCGGTGCCGGCACAGTGCTGTTCTGGGTGTTCAGCCCGCTGCAAATTCAGGGGCAACAACTCAATGACTATCTGTATGCGATGGTACCGGGAGTCTTCTTTGCCGCTCTGGCCGTCGTTCTGGTTAGTTTACTGACCAAAGCGCCAGACCCTGTCGTGAACCAGCATTTCAGCGAGCTGGAAAAGCAGCTGGCCGGTTAAATCCCGCAGTGCTCAGTCGATTGGACTGAGCACTTTCTCTCCGACAAAAAGCCACAAATTTTATTAGCCAGCCCTTGTGGTTCTTTGCTACATTGCTCAGGGAGCAAATGCCGAGGACACAAGCAGTTATGTACTTTTACGCCGCCCGCCAGCCTATCCTAGATCGGGAAAAAAACCTGTACGCCTACGAGTTATTGTTTCGTGACGGCCTGGCGAATGTCTTTCCGGATATCGATGGCGACGAAGCGACGTCGAAGATGATTGCCGGCAGTCAGTTTAATTTTGGTCTGGACGACTTTTTAGGTGATAAGCCAGGTTTTATAAATTTCACCCTCGAAACCCTGCTGAAAAAATTTCCCAGTATGCTGCCACGGGAACAGGTGGTCGTCGAGATCCTGGAGACGGTGCAACCCGGCAAAAGGTTATTGGCCGAAGTGCAACAATTAAAAGAACAAGGCTACGTGATTGCGCTGGATGACTATATCCATCAGCCGGTCTGGCGGCATTTTTACCCATTTATCGATATCATAAAAATCGATTTTCGTAGTACCGATGCTGACACTATTCAGCAGATTTTGCAGGCAGTCACCCCTTTTCCGAATATCAAGTTACTGGCGGAAAAAGTCGAAACGAACGCCGAATTCCAGAACGCTCTGGATATGGGATTCAGCTATTTTCAGGGTTATTTCTTCTCGAAACCGGAAATGCTGCAAAGCAAGGCACTATCCCCTGCTCAAATGACACTGGCCGAATTGTTGTATGAAACGTCCAAGTCAGAGATGGATTTAGCCCAGATTACCAGCATCTTTGAGCGCGACGTCAACCTGTCGTACAAGCTGCTGCGCTATTCCAACAGTGCTGTCTTTAAGCGGCGTTCAGAGATTGAGACCATCAAACAAGCTTTAGTGGTACTCGGCCAGCTGGAATTGAAAAAGTTCTTGTCGGTGCTGTTTACGGCGCAGGTCTCCAGTGAAAAACCGGCAGAGCTGATGCGACTTGCCATGACCCGGGCCAAGTTTGCTGAAGGCATCGCCACTTTGCACCGTCAGACGGATACCGCCAAAGCCTTTTTAACCGGAATGATGTCATTGATGGACGCTATCCTGGATGAGCCGATGTCCTCTGTGTTGACTAAATTACCTCTGGCAAAAGATATTAAAGACGCTTTAATTGGTGAACCAGGCTTACTGAGCGAATATCTGAACCTGGTCAAATGTTATGAACGCGCAGAATGGCAACAATCCAATGATGCCATTGCAAAACTAAAACTAGAGCCAAAAGTGCTGCCCGATAAATATCATGAAGCCGTGCAATGGGCGAATGAACAAATGCGGGTGTTAGGAGACGAAATATAATGTGTCGCCGTGTTGCAGTGCCACGGCGACCCAAAGCCGCAGACAGGTAAAAT
>CAMLNG010000125.1 GCA_946481195.1 uncultured Chromatiaceae bacterium | reverse complement strand
GGCACTTCAGTAGCGTTATCCCATTTACCAAGTAACATGGTTTTTCCGCGCGCTTCCGGCGCCATTTTAGTGATGGCTTCGATGTGGCTCTGTTCCATCACTAAAATCAGTTCAGCCTGTGCCAGCATACTGCGGTCCAGCTGGCGGGCTTTGTGTTGGCTCAGATCCAGCCCTCTGGCGGCCATTAGCGCGACGCTGCCCGGGTCAGCACTGCAACCCACCATAGCTGCAATGCCAGCCGAAGCAATTTGTTTCCCACTGCCAGCCAGGCCTTGCCTTAACAAGGCCTCTGCTACCGGCGAACGGCAAATATTGCCGATACAAACAACCAGAATATGTTCAAACATCTTGAACCTTCAATGATGCTGCCATGTGGTCACCCCAGATACTATTGGCAAATCCAAAGGGTTACATTTTGGCTTTAGTTGGCTCCGCCAGAAATGTCCTGCAACGAATTCACACCGCTTATGCTCGGCAGCAGGTTACTAATAAGGCGATTCCAACGGCTAATCGGTGCTGCGCTGACATACACGATATCGCGTGACTGCAATACAAAATCATCGGCCAGACTCAGGACATAAGCCTTTGAGATATCCAGCTGGAAGACATTCACCATTTCAGGCACATCAGCCTGACGTATGACATAAACGCCACTTGCATCTGCGCGCATTTCATTTAAGCCACCGACTTCCCCAATCACTTGTGCCAGCGTCATCGGTTTGTGGTTCATTTTCATTGCCATTGGGCGGGTCACTTCACCCATCACAAAAACGCGACGTTGTTCGTCTGGTGCGACATGTAATACATCACCATGTTTAATCACGATATTTGCGCGCAAATCACCGTTGTACAACATGTCGTAAATGGGTACTTCCACCGTTTCTTTATTGCGGGTAATACGTACCGAATAAATATCAGCATTGCTGTCAAATCCCCCAGCCTGATTGATAGCCTCTAATAATCGCAGCGGAATATGGGTAATGGGGAATGTGCCAGGGCTTCGCACTGCTCCGGTAAGATAGAATTTCTGGCTATTAAACGTATTTACTTTGACATCAACCTGTGGTTTCTCAATGTAACTTGACAGCGCTTTGGTTAATGTATCGCGCAGCTCCACCACTGTTTTTCCCGCGGCGCCAACTTTACCGGCATAAGGAAAAAAGATAGTACCGTCTTCATACACAATATTGCCCTGCTCTTTTGCGTCGCGGAACTGTCCAAAGGGGATAGTCAGCTCGGGGTGTTCCCAAACGGTGATGGTTAATATGTCACCTATACCGATTTTGTAACGGTAGTCGCCGTCGATTTCCCGATGTTCATTAAAAAACTTGTCCAGTTTACGCACAGGCTGATTCGCTGCAATTTCACGGATCAGGCTCGGGGTAATCAATATCACGTTGGGCTCGACAATGGGCTCGTCCCCCACCAGGCTACCAGGTGATTTGTCTTCAGCAATGTGAGAACCTGGCACCAGAGTGCAGCCAGACAAACCCACTAGTCCGATACAGCAAAGCGCAAAAATATAATTTTTCATTTGTAGTTACCGCACTAAGTCTGTAAACGCTGTGCGCAGACGTAGCATATTGGCCCGCACGTAGCTGAGGGTTAAACGGTCATTGTTGAAATAAGTGTTATTTAAATGCCGCAGATAAGCAGGCCTGTACCCCTGTAATGGAGCCAGCGGATTGCTGCCAGCAAAATCGGTACGAGTGGTCAGGTTATATTGCCAACTGTCGTTACCTTTTAGCTGAATGGCGGCGGGGCGCATATCGCGCCTTGGGGTTAACGGAATAGATATCCCAATCCCCAACATCTGTACGTCGGTATCCTGTACAAAGACACTTAACTGAGTATCACCAAAATTGAAGGTTGCACTGACTTTCGCGCCCCGATCCTCCCTCCAGAACTGACCGGCTTCCACTGCTAACGACATATCCAGCGGCTCCACATAATAGCGATACTCCGCGGTATACATTTCCCGGTAATTGCCTCGGAAATTGCTGTATTCCATAAAAGCACCGTAAGCGCTCAATCTGTGATTGCCTTGTGGGCTTTGCCAGCTGCTTTCAACCGCGACTAAGTCATGTTCTTCCTGATACATTTCTTTGCTGCGCCCAACTGCAACTGAACTGTAGATATTAAAAGGCAGCTGAAAGGTCTGCCGTAAAAACAGGTTTTTGATGCCATTGTCGTACCGGTAACGACCAAAAGAACGACCCAGAGCAAAATCCCTGCTGTCATCAATATTGAAATCGTGCTCCAGCACCAGTTCACCACCTTGCCACATTGGCAAAGTCAGGTTGGTACGCAGTGCCAGCGAGTAGTCAAACACACCCACTTCGGTCCCGACAAAATTTCGCAGTTGCGGGCTAAAACTGATACGGGGTGTCCAGTACGGCGACTGACTACCACCGACCCACAACATGTCCCCGATTTGTTGTTGCTCTGCCTGAAGGTGATTTATCTGAAAACTGTCGAGTTTTCCTTGGTAAAACTGCATTAATTGCTGTTGCACAGCACTAAAGCGCAACGTCGGGATGCCGTATTTCGACAAGGTCAAATCAATTGTTGTGACGCTGTCCGGAGCCATTTGAGTAACCAGACCCAGGGCAACGCCAATAGCATCCAGATCATTCCGGTTAAACACTGAATTCTCAAAACGGACCAGCAGAGTTTTATCGTCGAGCCCTAGCCAAATGCGCTCAAAACCTTGTTTAACCAACCTGTTTTTTATAGTGCCCAGTTGAGTCACCAGCTTGTCGTTTACATGCTGATATTTACTCAGACCGATATCGACCGCCTGATATTTCGCATAATTGTTGTCGACAAACAGCCAGTCCAGCACTTTCGCAATTTGGCTTTCTTTGTTGGTTTTACCACCAAGGTTGTTTTCAACCGTACTGAACAATGTACCGCGATAGCCGAGTGCAACGTATTTGTTGTCAGCAGGACCGTCATCAAAATCATCTTTGGCCGCAATAGTGGCGTAGAACTGCCCTTGATGACCTAACCAGCTCAATGGCGTTTTAAATTTTAAGCCATACGTTGTGTTCACACCGTCGTGTTCAGCCAGCAATGCCGCCCATTCATAAGGCTGATATTCCACACCATAAAAACCACCATCATAGCGCGGGGCTATCAGTCCGGGCTGCTTAACTTTTTGCTCGCCGGTGCCTATGGTGAACCGAAAATCACCTAACTGTTTGGAAACTGCAATAAATCGGGCGTCCAAATCATTGGTGCTGCCACCAATATCCTGGATCCCTATCGCCAATTGAAACCAGTCTTCAGGAATAAAAGTTGGCGAGTATTTAATATTGGCGGATAAGTCGGAACCCTGGCTCCAGTTGTAGCTGATGTTCCGCATTCCCACTTCTAAACCAGGAAATGGGCTGGTTGAGACGGTCACAACGTGACCCTTGTCGTATAAAAAATTGTGAGACGGTTTTGATACTGAGCTAATGAACCCATCGAGTAAGTTGTTATAACCAACATGAAACTCACCATAATTCAGCGAATCCCCGGTAGGCACATTAAACAGGCCAGAGAACCCCTGAAAGTTCAGGTCGTTGGTTGTTTCAGCAAAAACTGCAGTATGAACAGCAGAAGCCAGCAAGCACGGAATTATTTTTTTCATTGTGGGCACTTCAATCCAGTTAACGCTGGTTACAACTGGATCAGGTTGTAAAAATGCTCACCGGACAGGCTTAATTTTGTCGGTAGCAACACAACAGATCCCTTGTTTTGTACTTTTGAACTCATAAACAGCGTAGTGCTAAGTAATCACTTTATCTAGGCGACATTGGCGTTTTGTGTTTGTTTTTACAGGAGTTTGGTAAGGGCAATGATTCTGCCAACCGTTGCTCACAGCAGATCTCTGTAGGGCGCAGGGTGGAAAACATGACTAGTCGACCGCAATGTTAAAGCAGAGCGCATTTCCATACGCTCTGCTTTACAGCAGGCAAATTAACCCGCACCAGTACCAGTCTGACAAGCAATATTGATGTTGCCGGATTCGGCAGTACCGTTAGCTGTCACGGTGAAGTTGGTCACGGCGGCTCCGGCTACACCCACTGGCTGAACCTTCACTTCATAGTTACTGCCTTGTACCAGACTGGTCAGACTGTAGCTGCCGTTGTTGTTATCAGTGGCTTGTACCTTGGTTTTACCCGCTAAACCGTAACTGACCAATGCTCCGGTTAAAGCTTTGGTGACAGTGGTATCATTGCTGCACACCAGGTTCACAGAGAAGTTCTCATTGACGAGGGTTGCATTCGGATTCCCTAGTGTGATCGCTATATTGCCACAGATAGGCACTTCATTGACTGAGTCATACCACACCACATTTTTGTCGCTCCGGTCAGTGATTTTCACCCGACCAGCAGCACCTTGGTAAATACCAAAACGGGCAACTGTTGCTGCACTGAACAAACGACCAGAGGTCACACCGGCGGCAATCCCCCCAACAGCGATAGCGTCTGAGCTTTCTATATATAGACTAAGGCCACCGGCTGGCACTGCTGCACCTGTAACTGTGTACGCCATATCCACTGGACAAACTGGTTCTGAACGTCCAGCCCCAAAAAAGGTTAAGTGGTCGGTCTGGAACGAAAGCGGAAAAGTGTTAGTGGCGGTATTTAAGGCGCCCAGTTTGGCGCTGAATTCATCACGCTTCCATGTCCCGGTATCTTCGTCGTATGAGCTGACGGATACCATATTGCCTGCCGCAACACCAGGACCAGCCGGAACATTTAAATTCACGGTGACCGGTGAAGAGAACTTCTTGATTTTGTTGCCCTGATTATCAGCCATGGTCACACTGGCACCAGCCAACGGCACACGCACCAGATTGTCAGTGCCTTGATTCAAGCCTTGTGGTAACACATCTGCCAAAGTCACGGCATCGCCAGTCGCTGTTTTCGCAGCGGTAGCAACATTCATATTGACTGAAGTTCCGGCAATCGCAGTGCCGTTTGCCGATTGCAACACAGTGCCCGCGGGCACTGTAACCCCAGCTGCCGTGCCGCTTTGGTTAGCCTGGACTGCCACTTCAGTGGCAACAGTGCCAGCTGCAACAGTCGCTGCTTGTGTCGCAGCCACCACACCTGTCCCATTGGTAGCCACCAGCTCAAACTGGGTTGTTATCGAAGCAGATGTATTACTTAAATCCAGCACATAGCTTTTACTCAGGTAACCAGCGGCACTGACCACGACACTGAAATTTTGTGGCGTGGCACCGGACTTCAGCCTGAATGCAAAACTACCATCTGTCGTCGTCAGGGACGTGATTGCCGTACCACTGAGGTCAACCACATTGGCAGAAGCGACGTCACCTTCTTTAAAACTTAAAGTCACAGTGCCGGTAATTACATTGCCGGTATTTGCATTGGTAACACCACCGCTAACCACAAATGTCAATGGTGCCGGCGTTGTTGGAGGAACTACTACTACTACTGGGGGTTTTGGTGGGGCGGTTTCTTTGTCATCACTGCCGCAGGCAGTTAGAACTAAAACAGACAACGCGGAAAGGGCCAGAAGTTTTGTCATATGAGTTCCCATAACCTAATCCTTTTTCCTGAAACGCTGAAATTTCCAATTGATACTAGTAGACCTGCCGCATAAATAAACTCAAAACGACTGAAAAATAACCACCCACCTGTAGAACATCGACAGTGATCCCGGCATTCCGTATGTATTGCGATTTCAACAAATCATACAAATTTAAAACAATATCAATTGCTTAATTGGGGTATTGTGATTCGTTAGCCCAGCTCAGACAGAAATATTTACAAAGTCTTATCTCTGCAAAAAAAATGCAAAAACTAAAAATCGCTTTGCCTGATCATTGCTCAAAACCAGATGCTCATCATGAACAGCCATCGTATGAGCAATAACAAATGTCTTATCGTCTTCCATAGGTAAGGATAGTAACTGTCGCGTCTGTTCACAGAACACCAAGTTAAAACTTGGATTTAATTTTTATAGTGAGTCTGGTCTCTTTAAATGACGCCAATCGACCTATTAAACAAGCAGAAAAATCAGCAAGGCAAAAACTGAATACGGGTATCAGATATTATTGGCAAATAATTGCGGGAAGAAGATGAATTGAATATCCGGGTCACATACAAAGCGATGGGCTCAGATGGAGCTGGTAATTATTTTATTATGTATTGCAAATCTAAAAACAGCAGGTAAGCAACTGATTTTGTTACTTACCCGCGTTAAATATTATACTTTTACGTTATATTATTATAAAGGTTCGACTCAAAACGGAATATCGTCATCGAAATCGATTGGCGGTTCCATCGGGCCACGTTGCTGGCCAAAACCGCCTTGTTGCGGCTGATTAAAACCTTGTTGTGGCTGGTTATATGCCGGTTGGGCCGGGGCCTGATTGTAGGCTGGCGCCGCTGGTGCAGGCTGGTTAAAGCCTTGTTGTGCAGCGGCCGGGGCCCGGTTGTAATTTTGCTGTGCAGCCGGCGCTGCTTGCGGCGCGCGGTTTTGTGGTGCCTGGTAGGCTTGTGCCGGTGCAGCCATGCCGCCCATTGCCGCGCCTGCGCCCATACCTGGTGCGCCACCCATCTGAGCACTTTGGCCTTCGCCACGGCCGTCTAACATCTGCAGTTCGTTGGCGATAATTTCTGTAGTGAAACGCTCAACGCCTTGCTGGTCCTGCCATTTGCGCGTACGCAGACGGCCTTCGATATACACTTTGCTGCCTTTACGCAGGTATTCACCGGCGATTTCAGCCAGACGCTGATAGATCACCACACGGTGCCATTCAGTCTGTTCTTTTTTCTCATTGGTCTGTTTGTCAGTCCAGGATTCTGAAGTTGCAATGGTGATATTGGCCACAGCACCGCCGGTTGGCATGTAACGAACTTCAGGATCTGCACCTAAGTTACCGATCAAAATGACTTTATTAATTCCACGCGCCATGCGCATTCTCCTGATTAACTGTGACGACTCAGCAAAGCTTCAACCTGTTGCGGGTCAAAACCGGCGGAGCTGACTTTTAAATAACAGCGTTGTTCGTTGACGACAACTGTCGCTTCCAGCACGCCACTGAGGCTGCTGAGCTGGCGGACCAGCGTTTTGGCTGCAGCGTCATCGACGCCGGAGACCTTATAAGACAAGCGTTGGGCCCGCTGCGGGACTTGCATGCGCGTGGCCAGAAAAAGCCATATTAAACCAATTCCGCCGGCAAGGGCAAACAGGCTGGAAACGCCAAACTGGCCGGAAATACTGCCACCTAAAACCCCGCCTAAAAAGGCACCAAAAAACTGCAGACTGGCATAAATGCCCATCGCGGTGCCTTTTTGGCCGGCCGGTGCAATCCGCGACACCAGCGCCGGCATACTGGCTTCTAAATAGTTAAACCCGGTGAAAAACACCAGCAGGGCAATTGCCAGTGGCCACAGCCCGCCACTAATCATTAACAATAAACTTACAATCAGCAAGCCGATAGCGAATAAAAAATAACCTTTTTCCTGTTGCCGCCGCATCGACAAGATCATCAGTGGCACCATCAGCACAAAAGCCGCGACAAATACCGGCAGATAGACCTGCCAGTGTTGTGGCGCTGCTAAACCGTCCGCGAGCAATTGTGCCGGGATCACGACAAAAATCGCCGTCAGCAGCAGGTGCAGCATCAGCACCCCCAGATTCAGTAACCGCAGTTGCGGGTGACAAAACAACTGCCAGATAAATCCAGGCCGGGCTAAAGCTTCACTGTCGATGGCCTGCTGCCGGGTTTTTGGTACCAGTGTCAGCACTATCACAATTCCCGTCAGCGCCAGCGCGGCAGTGAACCAGAAAATCGCACTCAAGCCGCCCACTGCAGCCAGCGCCGGGCCGGCAATCATCGACACCGCAAAAGATAAACCTATAGTGGCGCCAATCACCGCCATCACTTTCGGGCGCTGCTCTTCCCGCGTCACATCCGCAGCTAAGGCCAACACTGCGCCGGAAATCGCGCCCATGCCTTGTAAAATGCGGCCTAGAGTCACGCCATAGACAGATTCTGCCAGTGCTGCGACGACGGACCCCACGGCAAACAAGGTCAGGCCCAACAACATCACCGGCAAACGGCCAATGCGGTCCGACAACCAGCCCATCGGAATTTGTAAAACGGCCTGCGTCAGGCCATAAGCACCAATGGCCAGGCCAATCCAGACCGGTGAAAAACCAACTAAGTCTTTGCCGTAAATAGCAAAAACCGGGATCAGCATAAACAGGCCCAGCATACGGAACGCAAAAACCAGCGCCAGCGAAATCGCGGCCCGCCGTTCCAGTGCGGTTAAAT
Organism: uncultured Chromatiaceae bacterium; assembly: GCA_946481195.1. The sequence goes on along the minus strand of CAMLNG010000125.1, from coordinate 675 downwards.
GTTGCATATCTGATGGATCTCAAGTCGATTCAGGCAGTACCCGCAGCAGAAAATGGCGGGCAGCAAAAGAGCGGCAGATTGTACCACAGGCCTTTAATACTCGGCAGCTGTCCCGGCGAATTCGATGCGGTCGCGGCCATTTTGTTTGGCGCGATAAAGTGCCTGATCAGCGAGCCGCAGCGTGCGGCCAAAATCATAATCCGGGCCAAACACACTGACGCCGATACTGATGGTCAGTTGGTAATCTTCCGGCATCGACGCCGGCCATTCCAGCTGGCGGACACCTTCGAGCAGGCGCTCTGCGGTGCGCTGGGCCATGTCCCGGTTGGCCGCCGGTAAAAACACCAGAAACTCTTCGCCACCAAAGCGGGCCAGCACGTCACTCTGGCGCAGCATGGTTTTGATGGCTTTGGCCGTTTGCACCAACACCAAATCGCCGCCATCGTGGCCGAACTGGTCGTTAACACGTTTAAAATGGTCCAGATCTATCATCAGTAACGCTGCCGGCTGCTGATTGCGCTGCAGGTAACTCAGACAACCTACTACTGCTTCGTTCAGACCGCGCCGGTTTAGTTGTCCGGTCAGCGGATCCGATACTGCTTCAGCCCTGAGCCGTTGCTGCGTTTCTTCCAGATAACCGGTGATCACAAAAAGCCCATAAGCAGCCATAATGCC
>CAMLNG010000124.1 GCA_946481195.1 uncultured Chromatiaceae bacterium | reverse complement strand
GACCACATCGCGGTCAAGCTGGTTAGGATCGTAGGCGAAATCGTCATCCAGCTGATAACCGCCGCCGGGTCCGCGCACACTGCTGACCAGCCCCTGTTTACGCAGGCGGGCAAATAATTGTTCAAGATATGATAATGAAATTTCCTGACGGACTGAAATGTCTGCCAGGGGGACCGGCCCTGCGGCTGCGTGCAGCGCCACATCGAGCATCGCGGTGACGGCATAACGCCCTTTCGAGGTAAGTCGCATCTGAACTCCGGAGACCGGTTGAGGAATGGCGCAGATTGTACATTCCTGACTGATTTAGTCAAGTATTAATCCTACTAAAATAGTCAGGTATTATCCACCACACTACGACGCAACCATCCCGGCTCACTGGCAACAAATCCGGCCGGTTTCGCCGCTAAATCGTCGGGTCAAACTCTTCCAGTTGTTTCTTGCGTTGCTCAGCGGCAAGGCGTTCTGCTTCCCGAAAGGCTTCATCATCAATATCCATCGTTGGCACAGCACTGCACACGTTGCCGCCGAGCTGATTCACGCTCTGGCACAGCTCAGCCACTTTGCTATCCAGGCAATGAATGTGGTCCAGCATCCGGCCAATCGCATTGGCAACCGGGTCCGGGTTATCACTGGAAACCGCATAAGCATCAAAACCAAATTTCTTTGCCAGCTGCTGACGTTCTGCAGTGACTTCAACACCTTGTTTTGCCACGATCCGCCCCGGGATCCCAACGACTGTCGCGCCCGGTGGCACATCTTTTACGACTACAGCGTTCGAGCCAATACGGGCATTTTCGCCAACATACAAAGGGCCGAGAATTTTTGCGCCGGCACCGATGACCACATTGTTACCAAGGGTCGGGTGACGTTTACCCGGGTTCCAGCTGGTGCCGCCCAATGTGACGCCATGATACAGCGTGACATCATCACCAATCTCCGCCGTTTCACCAATCACCACGCCCATGCCGTGGTCGATAAAAAAGCGCCGGCCGATTTTGGCGCCGGGATGAATTTCCACGCCGGTTAACCAACGCGCGATAGTACTGAAAAAGCGCGCTAACCATTTAAAATTGGCCAGCCACAACTGATGGTTCATCCGGTGCCACCAAATGGCATGTAATCCCGGATAGTTGGTCAGCACTTCAATAAAATTACGTGCCGCCGGGTCGCGTTCAAATACGCTTTTGATGTCTTCTCTGATACCTGCAAACATGGGCGGTTCCTTGTCTTAATCGTCTTGCCGGCCTTGCCGGCCAAAGCGCTGCACTGAAGTTAAAATGCCACGCAGAATATTGAGTTCAGTCTCATCCGGCCGCGCCCGGCTGAACAGCCGGCGCAATTTAATCATGATATGGCCCGGGTGCTGGCGAATGATAAAACCAGTTTGATCAAGCGTCGTTTCCAGATGCTGGTAAAACCCTTCCAGCTGTTCAGCGGTCGGGTATTTTTCCGGTACATCTGCGGGCGGCAAGGTTTGTGCGCCTAAAAGCGCCATGCGGATTTCATAACTGACCACCTGCACTGCCATCGCCAGATTCAGCGAGGTGTAGTCGGCGTTAGTCGGAATACACAGATGGAAATTACACTGGCGTAATTCGTCGTTCGACAAGCCATTACTTTCGCGGCCAAACACAATGGCGACCGGGCCTTGCGCCACTTCAGCGGCCACTTTTAAGCCACACTGGCGCGGGTCCAGTACTTCGATATCATGGCTTTTTGGTTTGTGACTGGTGCCAATTACTAAAGGACAATCGGCAATAGCTTCGGCCAGTGTGCTGACAGTGCGGGCATTGGCCAATACATCGCTGGCGCCAGCTGACAACGCATAAGCCTGCCCATCAACTTCAGTTTTTGGCGACACCAGTACCAGCTGCGACAGCCCCATCGTTTTCATCGCCCGCGCCACAGAGCCAATATTGCCGCTGTGGGTAGTTTCGATAAGAACAATACGGATCTGTGCAAACATGGGTGAATAGTCCGGCTGCAGCTAAGCCAGAGGAAAAGGCATAGCGATTTAAAAAAGAGCGGTATTTTAGCATAAGGAATTCGCTGATGGGCAGGAAAAAAAGATGTCTGGCCATCTAAAAACACTGCTGTAGTCCGGCAGGTGGCGTCTGACGTAATTGCCACTGCAAAGCGTTGATGGCTTTGCTAGAATAGCGCCCGTTTTCCCCACAATAAGGATAGATCGCATGAAAGCTTTGACTTCGCTCGTGGTTATTTCCAGTTTGTTTGCCCTCTCTTCTTTCTCTGTCACTGCAAATACCGTGGATTCTGCCGCCATTCAGGCCGCAGTTGATCACCCGGTGCGCAGTGCCACTAATAAAGCCCGTGACCAATACCGCCATCCGGTGGAAACTCTGAGTTTCTTTGGTGTGACACCACAAAGCACTGTGGTTGAAATTTCCCCGGGCGGTGGTTGGTATACCGAAATTCTGGCGCCGCTGCTGCAACAACATGGTAAATACTACGCCGCGCACCAGCCAAAAGATGCCACTTCAGAATATGCCAAAAAGACCCGTGCTGATTATCTGGCAAAACTTGCCGCTAATCCGGTGTACAGCAAAGTGGAAGTCACTGAATTTTCCGCCGCCGGGGGTAAACAAATCGCACCTGCCGGCAGCGCCGATGTGGTACTGACGTTCCGTAACCTGCACAACTGGTACTCGGCCAAAGGCGACGAAAGCCTGCTGACAGCCTTTAAATCTTTCCACACCGCGTTAAAACCAGGTGGTGTGCTTGGCATCGTGGAACACCGCCTGCCGGAATCTAAGCTGAATTCCAACTGGAAAGAATCCGGTTATATGCCGCAAAGCCTGGTGATTAAACTGGCCGAACAGGCTGGTTTTGTGCTCGAAGGCAGCAGCGAAGTAAACGCCAATCCAAAAGATACCGCTGATCATCCGGGCGGCGTCTGGGCTTTACCACCGACTTACACCAATAAAGAGCAGGATAAAGCTAAATATCAGGCCATTGGTGAAAGTGACCGCATGACCCTCAAATTCCGTAAACCTGCAACTAAATAAGTGGATAAACCGATGAAAGTTCTTGTGATTGGCGGCGGCGGCCGTGAACATGCCCTGGCCTGGAAAGCGGCACAGTCGCCACAGGTCAGCCAGGTGTTTGTGGCACCGGGCAATGCCGGTACTGCGCTGGAAAGCACTTTAACTAATGTCGCCATTGCGGCTGATGATGTGCCTGCCCTGTTAGCTTTTGCCAAAGCTGAACAGGTTGCGCTGACGATTGTTGGCCCTGAAGCGCCGCTGGCGCGCGGAGTGGTTGATGCCTTCCGCGCCGACGGCCTGCAGATCTTTGGCCCAACCCAAGGCGCAGCCCAGCTGGAAAGCTCCAAAGCTTTCGCCAAGGACTTTCTCGCCCGCCACCAAATCCCAACAGCCGCTTATCAGACTTTCACCGATATCGCTGATGCCAAAAGTTTTGTCGTCGAGATGGGAACACCCATTGTGATCAAAGCCGATGGCCTCGCTGCTGGTAAAGGCGTGATCATTGCCCAAACCGAAGCCGAAGCTTTTGCCGCCATTGAAGATATGCTGGCCGGTAATAAATTTGGCAGCGCCGGCAGCCGTGTGGTGGTAGAAGAGTTTCTGGTCGGTGAAGAAGCGTCTTTTATCGTGATGGTCGATGGCAAAAACGCCCTGCCTTTTGCATCTTCACAGGACCACAAAGCCCGTGATGACGCCGACAAAGGCCCGAATACCGGTGGTATGGGCGCATATTCGCCGGCTCCGGTGGTCACGCCTGCGGTGCATGACTGGGTGATGCAGCATGTGATTTATCCTACTGTGCAGGGCATGGCGGCTGAAGGCCAGGTTTATACCGGCTTCCTCTACGCTGGCCTGATGATTGCGCCGGATGGAACCGCCAAAGTGCTGGAATTTAACTGCCGTTTCGGTGACCCGGAAACGCAGCCTATCATGTTGCGCCTGCAATCTGACTTAGTTGAGCTGTGTGCTGCCGCCTGTGCCGGTAAACTCGACAGCATGCAGATTGACTTTGACAGCCGCGCAGCTGTTGGTGTGGTGCTGGCCGCTGGTGGTTACCCGGATGACTATCGCAAAGGCGATGTGATTTCTGGCCTGCCAACAGATGATAACCGTGAAGCCAAAGTGTTCCATGCTGGCACTGTGCTCAAAGATGGTCAGGTGCTGACGGCCGGTGGTCGTGTGCTTTGCGCCACTGCTTTAGGGGTCAACGTCACGGCCGCGCAACAAGCCGCTTATCAGCTGGTCGATCAAATCCACTGGGACGGTGTGTTTAGCCGCCGTGATATCGGTTATCGCGCCGTCGCGCGGGAAAAACAGCAATAACGCTGCAGAAATGCTGCGCGAAATAGATAAAAGTGCCGGCTGATGCCGGCTTTTTTAGCAACACAGGATTAGATCATGCGTTTAACTTTAACCCCGCTGGCGCTGCTGTGCGCCAGCCTGAGCAGCCCATTGCTGGCTGCCGAGTGCACAGCGCCATATGTCGCTGTACATGCTATTCAGGGCAGTAGTGAACAAAGCCCGAAAGCCGGTGAAACCCTGACCACCCGCGGTGTGGTGCTTAGTGTGCTCTATGCCGACAGTAAAAACCCGCAGTTGTTACTGGGCAGCCTGACACCGGATCAGGACCCGGCAACAGCTGAAGCCATTCTGGTCACCGACAGCCAACAAGCCAAACAACGCACTGCAGGTGACGTGTTGCAACTCACCGGCACCGTGCGTGAAATGGCAGGCATGACAGCGCTGACCAATATCAGCGTGGCCGAATATTGCGCCCGGCAAAATCTGCCGGCCGCTACAGCCGTGACGCTGCCGGTCACCTCGTTACAAAGTTTTGAAGCGCTGGAGGGCATGCTGCTGAGTTTCCCGCAGTCCCTGATCGTCAATGATAGCTACGGTTTATCACGTTATGGCGAACTGGTGCTGGCGAACGAACGTTTGCCGGTGGCGACGGAAGTCGCTGTACCAGGTGATGCATCTAAAGCATTGATGGCGAAGCAATTGCTGCAGGAAATCACCATCGATGATGCCAGTCTGAAACAAAACCCGCAGCCGGTGCGCTTCCCAACCGGCAATTTGTCGGCCGGCAATACAGTCCGCATCGGTGATACGGTCAACAAACTGCAGGGTTACCTGCTGCAAACCAAAGCCGGTTACCGGCTGGTGGTGAGCCAACAACCAGAGTTTGTTGCGACCAACCCAAGACCGGCTGCACCAGCGGCAAAAAAAGCTGGTGAGCTGCGTGTTGCCAGCTTTAACGTGCTGAACTTCTTTACCGGTGAAGGCAGCAGCCCACGTTTCCCAACCAAACGCGGCGCCAGCGACGCCAATGAGCTGCAGCGACAACAGGCCAAAATGCTGGCCGCGCTCAGCGCAATGGATGCCGATGTCATTGGTCTGCTTGAAGTGGAAAATAACGGCTTTGGCAGCGGCAGCGCCTTAGCGACTATAGTGCAGGGTCTGAACCAGCAGCTCGGCAGTGAAGTCTATGCTTTTGTCCAGCCGGCGGAAAAACCAGGTTCGGACGATATCATGGTGGCGATGATTTACCGCAAAGCCCAGGTTGAGCCAATCGGTACAACAGCGGTCTATACCAAAGCGCCATTTGATAAAGGCAGCCGCCCACCACTGGCGCAAAGCTTCCGTCACCTGGATTCGAAAACGCAGCTGACGGTCAGCATTAATCACTTTAAATCCAAAGGCAGTTGCCCGAAACAACAGGGGCCAGATTCAGACTTGAACGACGGTCAGGGCTGCTGGACACCAACCCGGGTAGCGGCAGCGAAAGCTTTAACTGAGTGGCTGAAAACCGAACCGACCGGCATTGATACAGATTATGTGCTGATGATGGGCGACTTAAATGCCTATCGCAAAGAAGCGCCGCTGCAATATCTGGAACAAAATGGCTGGCAACATCTGGCACCTAAAGATGCGGTACATTCGTCATTTGTCTACCGCGGCCGCTCAGGCACGCTGGATCACGCCTTAGCCAGCCCGCAGCTGAAAGCGAAGCTACAGCAGTTCCACCATTGGGGCATCAACGCGGATGAACCGGCCGTGCTGGATTACAACACTGAGTTTAAATCCAAAGCACAGCAGCAAGAGCTGTACGCACCAACGCCGTACCGCTCGTCTGATCATGACCCGCTGTATATGGACTTTAAGTTCTGATGAGTAGATAGTAATGACGCGTTTGTTTGGAAGTAATTACCAAGTCCAGAGCCATCTGGGACCTGCAGAGGTAGGAACGTCAAGCACGGGATAAATTTCTGTCTCAGCATGCACGTTTGGTACTTATCTGACGAGCATGCTGACTGTCCAAACACATTTAACTTTTATCTTTATCAAATTATCTTGCGATAGTTATTTTTCGGACGCCCTTGAATGCAAAGACTAACTGACGAAGAACTTTTGATTCTCCTTAACAATACAGAATCAGATCGAGTGGAACGAAAAGAGTCATTTAAAGGTGATGTTCCCAAAAAGGCTCGTCAAGCTGTTTGTGCATTTGCAAATGATTTGCCTTCCCACAACAAGGCCGGAGTCCTGTTCATTGGTGCTAAGGACAATGGTGAGCCTAGCAACATACAAATAAATGACCAGCTCCTTCTTTCCCTTGCAGATATAAAAACAGACGGGAATATCTTGCCTTTACCTGTATTGACAGTAGAAAAACGCACACTAAAGGGTGCAGAGATGGCTGTCGTCACTGTAATGCCCTCAGATATGCCGCCAGTTAAATACGAAGGTAGAATATGGATACGTACAGGTCCGCGAAGGTCAATTGCCAATGCGCAGGAAGAACGAATTCTCAATGAGAAACGAAGATTTAAAAACCTTCCTTTTGATATTTACCCTGTCCCCAGTGCGAAACTCAACGATTTATCAAGGGTTATATTTGAAGGCGAATACCTGCCACAAGCTTTTGCTGATGATGTATTAGAGGAAAATGGAAGAACCTATATTGAGCGATTAGCATCGTGTCGCATGATTGTCTCCCCTGATGACACAACACCTACAGTAACCGGGCTGCTTGCTATGGGAAAAAGCCCTCAAGATTTTTTACCGGGTGCTCGGATTCAATTTTTGAGAATAGATGGGACAGAACTTGCTGATCCTGTAATAGACGAGGAATCTATCGGCGGAGGTATTGTGGAGATGTTGCGACGTACCGAAGAAAAACTTAGAGCGCACAATCGAACCACTGTCGACATCGTTTCACAATCAACACACCAAATGAGCAGCCCATACCCGCAAGTCGCACTTCAACAAATACTTTATAATGCGGTCTTACATCGTACATATGAAAGTACGAATGCTCCTATCCGAGTATATTGGTTTAACGACCGTATTGAGATCAACAGCCCTGGAGGTCCTTATGGTAATGTTACAACTGAAAACTTCGGAGAACCGGGTATTACAGATTACCGAAACCCAAACATCGCCGATGTGTTGAAAACCTATGGCTTCATTCAGGCCTTTGGGAGAGGTATAGCTACTGCAAGGCGGGAAATGGCAAACAACGGTAATCCGGAAATAGAATTCGAGACAAATCTTTCAGCCGTTGTATGTGTGCTTAGAGGTAAGAAATGAACACCCCAGTCTTAACATTTTTTAACAACAAGGGTGGAGTTGGTAAGACTTCGCTGATTTACCATCTTGCCTGGATGTTTGCCAGCTTAAGAAAACGCGTTGTAATTACAGATTTAGACCCACAAGCCAACCTTACTGCTGCTTTTTTAAATGAAGATCGAATCGAAGCAATTTGGAACAACCCGACTCCTGGCTCAACGATATATCAATGTGTTAAGCCACTAACAGGCGTTGGTGATATTGCTCAGCCAAAACTCCAAAACATTTCCACAGATTTGTACCTTTTACCAGGTGACGTAGCTCTCTCAGGGTTTGAAGACACTCTATCCGCTGAGTGGCCAAATAGTATGGCTGACAACAATTTGTATCGACCTATGAGGATCCTTAGTGCCTTTTGGCAGGTCATGCAGAAGGCCGCTGACACTGTACAGGCTGACATAATTCTCGTTGATATTGGACCAAATTTAGGGGCAATAAATCGTTCAGTTTTACTAGCCACCGATTACGTAGCAATTCCACTAGGTGCAGACCTGTTTTCTTTACAAGGTTTGAACAACCTCGGTCCCACTTTACGTAGTTGGAAAAATCTTTGGCAAAAGCGTCTAGATAATTGGAAGAACAGCCAAGAATCTCAGTCATATCCGGAGTTCTTTCTCCCTGATGGGAAAATGAAACCAATTGGCTATCTATGTCAACAGCACGGTGTTCGACTTGACCGACCAGTAATGGCTTACGACAAATGGGTACAAAGAATCCCCTCAGTATACCGACAAGCGGTTCTCAACGAAGAACCGGTTCACGGAATGAAGCAGGAATCAGATCCTTACTGCTTAGCAACAATTAAACATTACCGTAGTTTAATTCCAATGGCTCAGGAACACCGCAAGCCTGTTTTCAATCTTACTTCAGCGGATGGCGCTATCGGTAGCCATGCAAATGCTGTTACTGATGCTAAAAAAGATTTCAAACTGTTAGTGACTAAAATTGCCAAGCAAATGAATATTGAAGTTTAATTTGTACATGAGCGCCCATTATTTTGGAAAAATTTGGGCGTTACACAATAATAAAACGGCAGTATTAATATTTACACGCTGAGTGCTGCCCGTACTATCATGCTGAACACGCTGATCACGCCCACACCCCAGACAATGGAACGCAACAGGGCATAATCCAGCAGGTAACACAGAATAAACAACACACGACAGCCCACATATAGCCAGGCGAGCAGCTGCATCGTGCTGTCGTAATTGCCACTGACCACACAGCCCAGCACCGCCGCTAAAAACAGCTGCAGCGCTTCAAAGCTATTGTAATGCGCGGCATTGGCGCGGGCGCCAAGCCCCTCTAACCGCGCTTGTTGGGCACGCGGCAGATGATTGTCGTAACCACCTAACTGATTCATCGCCCGGGCCACCGG
>CAMLNG010000123.1 GCA_946481195.1 uncultured Chromatiaceae bacterium | reverse complement strand
CACGCAGGGGCTGACCAAAGCCACCACCTAAATCAAACGTTATATATGAAGCTGTTAAGTTCAACTTCAGTGATAGATGGTAAAAGCAGACAATTAATAGTGACTAGCTCTCCCCCCCAAAGGATTTGATTTTAGGCGCGTTTTCTCCTATTTTTTGGAAAATCCGGATTATTGTCAGCGGCTTGCTAACATTATGTCGGGCATGTCCCATTGTGAATAGCACTACTAATCATTGTTTAATCCATTTGTAGTCGAGAAGACTGTACCCTTAGATGATCTAGCAATAGCTTGAAGCCACTGATCCTCGCCACAGAATATGCGGCTTAAATTGGTGTTAGTGGGCGAATTAGAGGAAGGAGCCTAATGCTGCTGTTGTACAAATACAGAGCTGTGAACAATGCAGATCAGCTGCAACGCCTTATCGAAATACTTTCGACAGGAAAGTTCTGGTTCGCAAATGGAGCCGAAGTCAATGATCCATTCGAGTTTCGGTGTGCTGTTGGTCTCTCATGGAATTTTGCGCAAACAGCAGAGGCCTTCGCACTTGTCGAGATGCATCTCAATCAAGCATGTAGCTACTCTGATGCACTGACCAAGGCAAGAACGATCCTTGGACGTTTATCACGATCCAGATTAAAGGAGCGTGAATGGGAACTCTCTTACAAAATGTGGAGAACCTGGGCCTCAGCGTCAACGATGTGTTGCCTCGCGGGAACGCCGACTAGCATTCTTATGTGGTCGCACTACGCCAGCAATCACACTGGCGTAGCCATCGAGATTGAAGTGCCAGAGGAGTTATTTACACACAAGCATCGAGCTGAGATTCATAAGGTCGCGTACTCTGACGAGCTACCTCGGATCAATCCACTCGCGCTGATTGATATGCGCATCGGTGAGAACGAGGGATTGTTTGAAGCACTATTTCTTCGCAAAGCAAAATGCTGGGAATATGAGCAAGAGTATCGAATACTTCGTTTGAGTGTTCCAAGCAAATCAAACCTCACTTCGCACCAAGCCGACCTACCGAAGGGCTGTCATATAACAAGAGTCATCCTTGGTTGCGAGATGGCCGCTGAAATGCGAAGGCAAATTGAACAAATCGCCGCACAACAGACTCCCCCCATTAAAGTGGGATACGCCATACCATCGAGCGAGGCCAAGTATGATCTCAGCGTTGTAGATCATTCCAGTTTCGATACATAACCCGTAGCTCGAGCAGACCGCAACCGGCAAGGCAATTTGACCAGTTTCTTCTAGTTCAGATATTAGAAGCTTAAGGAAATCATCATAGTAATGCTGAAGGAATGGGTAGACAATTACCCGACTATCTTCGTGTGACGGCATAAATCAGATACAGAGCATTCACTTCACTGATTTTTCGCGCCTTTACTTCGGTCAATAATTAAACAAACCAGCTACGCAAACTAGTATGCAATATTAGTATACGTACTATTAATTAATATATGATATTTATAGATTTATTGATTATTAGTATCACAATTATACCTCTTATGGATAGTCTGCATTTTCGGAACGATCGCCTAAGCTCGCTGCCCAGCTGACAATTTTGGTCACTTCCGGCCGTTTTTTAAACCAGAGTTCGTCATGCTCCGCTTTAAGCTGGTTATAGCCCTCCCTGGTCACTAATTTGGTTTTACCTTGTACTTTTGTCTTCATCCGCCACAGCTCCGCGACCTGACTTTGCTTGTTCCATCGCGGTTTATACCAAGCGTCGTTGCCGCTGTCAGCCGTCATAGGATGGATTTTTTTGCGCTGACGTATGACAATAGCCGCCACTTTATCAGCAGCTGTGCTCTATATCGCTGCGTCGCAAGGAACTCAATACCACCATGTCGATGATTATCAAACAGATCGCTGCCGAAATTGCAGCCCGTCCGGATCAGGTTAACGCTGCAGTGCAGCTGCTGGATGAAGGCGCGACAGTGCCTTTTATTGCCCGTTACCGTAAAGAAGTCACCGGTGGTCTGGACGACACGCAGTTACGGACTCTGGAACAGCGCCTGACCTATCTGCGCGAACTGGAAGACCGCCGGCAGGTCATTCTGCGCACTATCAACGAACAAGGTAAACTGACGCCAGCGCTGGAGCAGGACATTCTGGCCGCTGACAATAAAACCCGGCTGGAAGACTTGTACGGCCCATACAAGGCGAAACGCCGTACCAAAGGCCAAATCGCCATTGAAGGCGGTTTGTTACCGCTTGCAGATGCGTTATTGGCTGACGCCGATTTAGTGCCGGAACAGGCCGCTGTGCCCTACATCAACGCCGGGGCTGGTTTTGCTGACGTCAAAGCCGTGCTGGACGGCGCTAAATACATTCTGATGGAGCGTTTTGCTGAAGACGCCAATCTGCTGGCCAAACTGCGCCGTCATCTGGCACAACATGCGGTGTTAAAAAGCACTGTCGTTGCCGGCAAAGAAACCGAAGGTGCGAAATTCCGTGATTATTTTGCTCACACCGAGCTTTGGAAAAACGTGCCGTCTCACCGCGCGCTGGCAATGTTCCGTGGCCGCAATGAAGGCATTCTGAACCTGCAACTGCAGCCAGACGCCGATGAAGCCAGTGCCCATGCCAGCTGCGAGCAGATGGTCGCCAGTCATTTTGACCTGCGCCAGCAGGGCCGCGCCGCCGATGCCTTTATCCGCACCGTGGTGCAGTGGACCTGGAAAGTGAAACTGCACCTGCAACTGGAAAACGACCTGCTCGGCGAGCTGCGCGAAAAAGCCGAAGAAGAAGCCATCGCGGTGTTCGCCCGCAATATGAAGGACCTGCTGATGGCAGCTCCAGCCGGCATGCGCGCTACGCTGGGCCTCGACCCGGGCCTGCGCACCGGTGTCAAAGTAGTGGTCGTCGACCAGACCGGCAAACTGGTCGCCAACACTACCATTTTTCCACATGCACCTCAAAACCTGTGGGACAAGTCAGTCAAAACCCTGGCCGCTTATTGCAAACAATTTAAAGTCGAACTGATCGCCATCGGCAACGGTACCGCTTCCCGCGAAACAGATAAACTGGCAGCCGATGTCATTAAAATGCTGCCAGAACAGCAGCTGAGCAAAATCATGGTGTCGGAAGCCGGCGCTTCAGTGTATTCAGCCTCAGAGCTGGCCGCGCAGGAATTCCCGGATCTGGATGTGTCACTACGCGGTGCTGTGTCGATTGGCCGTCGTTTGCAGGATCCGCTGGCTGAGCTGGTGAAAATCGAACCCAAAGCCATCGGCGTTGGCCAGTATCAGCATGACGTCAACCAAAGCTTGCTGACCAAATCGCTGGATGCAGTGGTCGAGGACTGTGTGAACGCTGTCGGCGTTGATCTGAACACCGCCTCGGTGGCACTGCTTGCCCGTGTTGCCGGCCTGAACAAAACCCTGGCGCAAAATATCGTGATGTACCGCGACAGCAACGGCCGTTTTATGCAACGTCGCGACTTGCTCAAAGTGCCACGCCTTGGCCCTAAGGCTTTTGAACAGGCGGCAGGTTTCCTGCGGATCAACAATGGCACAAACCCGCTGGACGCCTCCGCAGTGCACCCGGAAGCTTATCCACTGGTTGAAAAAATTCTGGCCAAACACCAACAGCCGGTTGATGCTGTGATCGGCAACAGCAGTTTCCTCAAATCGATTAACCCGGCCGAATTTGCGGATGAACATTTTGGTATTCCGACCATCAGCGACATCCTGAAAGAGCTGGACAAGCCAGGGCGCGACCCGCGCCCAGAGTTCAAAACGGCACAGTTTAAAGACGGCGTTGAAACCATGGCGGACTTAAAACCCGGCATGCAGCTGGAAGGCGTCGTGACAAACGTCACCAACTTTGGCGCTTTTGTCGATATTGGTGTGCATCAGGACGGTCTGGTGCATATTTCCTCTTTGACCGATAAATTCGTGTCTGATCCACACCAGGTGGTCAAAGCGGGTGACATCGTTAAAGTCAAAGTGTTGGAAGTGGAAATCGAACGGAAACGCATCGCACTGACGATGCGGATGGATGAACAGCCTCAGCCAAAAGCCGCAGGTGGCGCGAAAGAACGTTCAGCCCCGGCCAAATCCGGCGGCAACCGGCCACAAAGCGCACCACGACAGCAGGACAATGGCAATGCGGCCATGGGCAATGCTTTTGCCGCCGCGCTGGCCAAGCTGAAAAAGTAACGTCTGTATCTGATTACAGCCCAATAAAAACGCCGTCATTTGACGGCGTTTTTATTGGCAAACTAATAACTGTGCGCTTTAGGCAGTCAGCAATAAAGGTCTGTCCTGCGGCTGCACTGCCTGTTGATAATAACTGCTGATGACCTGACTGCGTTTTTGCATCAATGCCGCCAACTCAAGGCTACGCTGTTCGACCTGTGGACCTTTATTTACCGGCCGCCCGGGCTCCAGTTGCTGTTCATCAGGCTGCTGATTGTTCTGAGCACGGCTAACGCCTGAAGTTTGCGCTTGCTGCTGTTCTTCGGCTTGTTCCAGCCAATAATCGGCATCTGCCGCCGGCGGGTTATTTAGGGCAACATTCTGCTGCGCTAATTCGGCCTGCGCCTGCAATACCCGCTGCGTGGCTTCGGCAGCGACACGCCGGTCCGCCGAAGACGGATCTGCCGGAGCCAAAGCGGCAGCTTTGACTTTTTGCATTTTGACGATAGTGGCTTGCGGGTCGCCCGGCACCACCGCCAGGTCGATATTGACTTCACCACCAACCGCATACTGCCTGCCGTCTGGACCGACCTGAAATTCATAACTTGGCGACGCAGCCAGATTGCCGCCCACACCTGCATGGGCCTGCTCATGAGCACGGACTTCTGCGTCACGTTTTTTTAGTTCGTCGAGTTTGCGTTGTTCACTGGCGCTTTGTTGCTCTTCACGACCAGAACCAGATTGCCCTGAACTGCCCTGATCTGAGCGACCTTCCGGATCCCGTTCCTGTGAGCGGCCTTCAACCGCCTGCTTTAACTCGGTACCACGGTTTTTCAGCTCGTCGGTGTAGGTCGGATTATTATGTTGAGGTGAGTTACGGCTTTTGTCTTCGGAAATCACGCCTTTTTCTGCGGCGTTGCGTTCCATCTGTGCCACAGGTTCGATGATGTCACGTTTCAGATTTTCCCGGCGTGCCAAATCCACTGCCGGATTGCCGACATAGGGTGTGACATTGGGGTAAACCGACGTGATCGCCATGCTGCTTTAGTCCTCAGGCACTGACATCTATCAAGGTGCCAAGCATTTCGTCAGCCGTTTTAATCGACCGCACATTGGCTTCGGCATACAGTGATTCTGTGGTGAGTTGTACCAGGCTTTGTTCCAGCGCCGGAGTTTTCGGCTGTGGCTGGACTGGTTCCGGCTGCTGAGCAGCTGCATTGGATTGCTGAGCATTTAAGGCGCGTTGCTGATTGATCGCTTCGCGATTGATATTCACAGTGGCTTCCGTAATGCCATTGGACGCGCGCTGCAAACCCTGCAAACCTGAGCTGTAAGCGGACTGTAATTCCATCGACGGATCTCCACAACATGAACCTATGATTAAATAGTAACCAACTCATGTCATTGAGACAAGGGAAATGGCAAATTGTCGCCACTTTAGCGGCAATTATCTGCCGCTCTGTTGATCTGGATCCGGCCAAGCAACTTTACGACTGTGGCACCGCCTGTAACCAATGTTTGACCCAGAGCAAAAACTCCGGCTGATGGGAAATAAAAGGCGCGTGCGACGCCTTGGCCAGCACTGAAATCTGTGCGCTTGGTACCAGTTCCTGCAACGTCGTGGTCATCGCCACCGGTACCAGTGAATCCAGCCGGCCAAAGCAGCCATACAGCGGCATGCTGAGTTTGGTAAGCATTGGGCGTAAATCTGTCGTGGCCAGAATTTCAAGACCAGCAGCCAACACTTCTGCCTGTGGCAATGGCAAGCTCAGTACCGCCTGTTTCAGCTGTTTGATATCCTGCCGCGCTGTAGTGCTGCCCATCGCCTGGATCGCCAGAAAACGCTCCACGGTGAGCGCCAGATTGGCCGATAAAGACCCGGCGAACTGCTGCATCACCTGCGCATTCATCCCTGGCCAGTCCTGTTGCTGCAAAAAACACGGTGAGCTGGCAACTAACGCCAGCGACCGCACTTTGGCCGGATAACGCAATGCCAGCTGAGTCGCCACCAGGCCGCCGAGCGACCAGCCCAACACAAAACTCTGTGCCGGGATTTGCGCCGCCAGCTGGTCTGTGATGGCTTCCAGACTATAGGGTTCAGGAAAAAACGTCGCCAGGCCATAACCGGGTAAATCCAGTGCCAGCACCTGATATTCCGCAGCCAGCGCGTCGGCAACAGGCTGCCAGATGGCATGATTTAAGCCCCAGCCATGGATCAGAACTAAAGTCGGTTTGGTATTTTCAGCGTTCGGTATCATAGTTAAATTTATGTAAAAACAAACTCACAAGGATTGTGATGACCATGCAAAGCACTATTGTGCCTGCGATCCGGCAACTGCTGCAGCGCTTTTTACACTTTTGCCTGCCGAATTGTTGTTTGTGGTGTGATTTTCCGGTGCATCAACCTGGCAGTCAGCTTTGTGATCACTGTCAGGCCGCTTTGCCACGGTTGTACTGGCCTTTACATGACAATGCGCTGCAGTTACCGGCGGTCAACAACGGGCTGCAGGCCCCGCAGTTTGATGCAGTCTGGAGTTTAAGCTGGTATCAGCTACCCTGGAGTCATTTTATCAGCGCCTGGAAGTTACAACAGGAGCTGGCCTGTGGCCAGATGCTGCGCCAGCAACTGACGCTGGCACTGCCAGCCTGGCGATTGCAGGACCAATTCGCCGCGGTGGCTTATGTCCCGATGCATCCTAAACGGCTGCGTGAACGTGGTTTTAATCAATCCCGCCAACTTGCGGCCACAGTGGCTGCTGTCACCGGCTTGCCGCTCTTGCATGTTTTTGTTGCGCAAAGCCATCTGCCACATCAGCTCGGCGCCAGCGCCAGTGTGCGCCGTGCCCAGCTACGCCGGCAGTTCCGGCTCACATCAGGGCCTGGCATCGCCGCATTACCGACGAAAATTTTACTGGTCGACGACGTATTGACCACAGGCGCTACGCTGAATCAGCTTTCTCGCCTGCTGCGAAAGGCAGGTGCAGAGCGGATTGGCGTGGTCACGCTGGCTATTACACCAGCGCCCGGCACCCCGACTTCGCTTTATTCGTCGCCATCCCCACTGTCGTCGCCGGAGTCGAACAATTTGCCAAAGTACAGGCTGTTCACCAATAACCGGCCAGAACCGACGAAATAACCGCGGAACACAGGGTTGTCGGTCATTGCGACAATACGGCCATCGCCAACGTTATGCGCCAGCACTGTGGCGCTATTGCGAAACGCATTGACCAGCGCCGGATCGGCATAACCGGCTAACTGCGCCTGGTCACTGTAACGGGCTACAGTGACAAAGGGCTGCTCAGCCGGCTCCATCAGCAGCAGGTCGTTTTTGAACACCGGTAGTTGCTGGCGCGGTAAACCAAAGCTCAGTGGGTGGCTTAAATCCACTTCAGTCTGGAAAATGGCACCCGCGATGCGCTGACGACCCGCCAATTGCTCTTTATCCTGATAAACCGGCGCGCTCATTGTCACTAAGGCTTTTAACTCACTGGCTTTTTTCAGCTTGGCTTGCAGCAGAGACTTCTCCGCCAGCCAGCTGACTGCCGCTTTCTGCGCCCAAAGCACCCCGCCTTGCTCCAGCCAATTTTTCAGCTGCGCCACTTCAGCATCGCCCCAGCTGCCATAATTGCCATCAGGTAACAGAATATGGCTGTAACGTGTCAAATCGAGGCGTTTCAGCCGTGCCGGCTCAGCCATCGATGGCGAGATCCCCGCCAGGCGCTCAGTGGCAAACCAGAGCTCACCGGCTTCTGTTGAATTGATACCAGGGCCTGCCACTAATAACACTTGCGGTAATACCAGCGGCTTGACCTGATTACTGCCCAAATCCTGGCCTTGTGGGGTCAGACCTGAAGTCAGTGCGGTCAATGGCAAAGGTTGCTGCGAAGCAAAGGCGGCCAGTTTTTGCTGCCAACCTTCGGCCTGCAGTCCAGCCGGGAGCAGTACTGTTCCTGCTGCAAACTGCTGGACGCCTTGAGCCGTTACAGCACTGAACGCTTTCGGCGCTACTCTGAGCTGGAAGCCAGCCTGCAACAGACGAGCGGTTTGCACCGGCGCCTGTTGGTCAGCCCATGGCAATGCGTAGGCGTAAGCACTGTCGCTGAACACCTGCGAGGTGATAGCAGGTGGGGTCCAGGCTTCAGCTGCAAGCTCTGATGGCGCTTTGCGGCTCGCGGCAAAATCTATGTTATAGGCATAAGGTAATGTCCAGGCGGACACATCGTAAAAAGTGTTATCGCGGAAATTGGTGTCGGTATTAAATGCCGCTTTAATCAGGTTGTACTGGCTTTGCTCCACCGGCACAAAATAACTGTGGCCGGCCTCGAAAGTTTTGCCATTGATCTGGAAATCTTCGGTCAGCGCATATGCGGCAATTTGGTGTTGTTTTAACAGCTGCAATAATGCCGCAAGCCGGCTTTGGTCGGCTGATTCGCGCAGCAGATAACCGCGCACCGGGTCAAGCCGGGCCTGCTCTTTGGATTTTTGTGCAAACTGATACTGGGCCTGCTGCAAATCCTGTTTATGCGCAACAGCGCCATTTAAGGTCGAAAATGAGGTGCGGTACTGATTGTCGATGGCAAAGCTGAAGCTGAGCTCCGATTGCAGGCTCTCCTGCAAATGGCCACGGCTGCTGCCCTGCTCAAACAAAATACCGACACTGCCGTGCACATCCGGGTACGTTGAACCTTTGCCGACATAAAAATCATCAAAAGCCTCTTCGGTGAAATAGAGCCGGTTTACCTCATCCAGCGCTTTGGCGTGGAACTTTGCCAGTTGATTGGTCAGCTTAATCGTCGATTCCGGTGCAAAAGGGCTGTTGCGGCTTGGAATGCCGGGTTGAAAAAAGAAGGTGCTGTTGGTGCCCATCTCGTGGAAATCCGCCACAATTTG
>CAMLNG010000122.1 GCA_946481195.1 uncultured Chromatiaceae bacterium | reverse complement strand
GCTTCATCCAGTGTCACCGCAGCCATATTAATAGTGCCTTTGCGCAGGCCATTAATCACCTGACCGGCGGCGCGGTATTCAATCAATTGCAGATCCAACCCCTGAAACACCTGACGATCGCGGGCGACATAGAGCGGTTCATAGCCGGGCCAAAGATTGGTGCCAATCCTCAGTTGCACTTGCTGCTGCGGCTGGCAGCTGAGCAACAGCAGGCAGCTCAGGCTCAGCATCACAGCTCTGCAAATCAAAGCGATGAAGCGCAGCGACGAAAAAGGCAAAAAGTCATGCAGCATGAGATCAATTCCTGACCGGATGTTCTTGTGCAATTAAAGCTAAGGAATAACAGGTACGGCAAGAGAGAAAAGCTGAATTAAATCAGAAATTAACACAATCAGTGCATCGGCAGCTGCCGGCAGGGAAGCGATGCGATCCTGCCGGCCCGGTGTGGCTCAGAGCCTTAACCCCCAATCCTCAAACGCCTGACGCGCCAGCTGTTCGCGAAATTGCGGGGCGGCGATGTCGATTAATGCTTTGGCGCGCTCATTCAGACTTCTGGCGCGTAAATTGGCTACACCATATTCAGTCACAATGTAATGCGCATGGGCGCGGGTGGTAACGACGCCGGCACCGGGGCTTAATAACGAACTGATGCGAGACACTGTGCCACCGGCGGCGGTGCTTGGCAGCGCGATAATGGCGCGGCCGCCTTCGGATAAACCGGCACCGCGGACAAAATCCATTTGACCCCCGACGCCGGAGTAAATCTTAGTCCCAAGCGAATCGGCACAGATTTGGCCGGATAAATCGACCTGCAGCGCACTGTTAATCGATACCACCTGCGGATTCTGCCGGATCACCGCAGTGTCGTTGGTATAAGCCACATCTAAAAATACTACTTCCGGGTTGTCGTCGACAAAGTCGTACAGGGCCTGGCTGCCCATGGCAAAAGTGGTCACCACTTTACCCGGATGTTTTTTCTTGTTGCGGTTGTTGATGACACCTTTTTCCAGCAGCGGTAACACACCGTCTGAGAACATTTCAGTGTGCACGCCGAGGTTTTGCCGGTCGCCAAGGCAAGCCAGCGCCGCATCCGGAATAGCGCCTATACCCATTTGCAGGCAGTCACCGTCACGAATAAGGCTCGCGACATTGGCACCGATTTGTTGTGTCACCGGGTCCTGTTCGGCCGGCAGGTGCAGCGGGATTGGTGATTCCAGCTCAACGTACGCAGCGAAATCCTGCAAATGCACAAAAGAATCACCATGGGTGCGGGGCATGCGTGGGTTGATTTGTGCAATCACACGCCGGGCGTTTTGCATTGCGGCGCGGGTGGCTTCCACCGATACACCGAGGCTACAGAGGCCATGTTTATCGGGTGGCGACACCTGAATGATGGCGGTGTCGACGCGTTGTTCTTTGCTTCTGAATAACTTCGGAATTTCCGATAAAAAACAGGGCACGTAATCAGCAAGTCCACAATTGACTGCCGGGCGGGTCGGGCCACCGACAAAAAACACCCGTTGGCGTAGATGGCCGGCCAGCTCAGGTGCACACAAAGCGCCGCTTTTTTCGGTATGCAGGCTTAGCAGTGTGAGTTGTTGTTTGTCGCGGGCGACCTGGGCCAGGGCGTCTAACATGCTGTAAGGCGTGGCCGCCATCGAGTGGCTCCAGATAAATTCGTGATTGCCAATCAGATTTAAAGCGCTGGCGGCGTTGGGGTATTTCATGGTCAGCTCCGTGCTGAAAAACTGGCTAAAACTGCAGTCAGTGTAGCCGGTTCAGTGATACGAAATGCTGACCTTGATCAACTACAGTGTCAGTCAGTCCGAAGCGCGAGCCAAATTCGCGTTTGCGCTTGATGCGCCGGTACATCCGGGAAAAAACTAACCCGCTCAAGCAGTAATGGCACATCGGCAGGCAGCCAGCCTTTGGCCGGTAGCAGTTCAGTGTACAAAGCCCGGATCTGCGGTTCCAGCTGTGCATCCGGGCCTGTGTGATCGAGACGGGCATAAAGACCAGCCGGCAGTTCGACATAACTCAACTCGGGTGCTTGTAACAATTCAGTTTGGGGCGCACTGAGCTCAAGTGCCAGACCAAAACGATACTCGTCTGCCGCCGTATCGACCGGGTCGTCGTACAGCAGATTAAAAGTGGCGAAACGGCTCGGATGCAGTTTGTTAGCGCGGCGGAATTCAATAAAACGCCGGATATTGTGACCGATCGTGGCCGGCGGCCCCTGATGCAGCCATTGCAATAACAAGGTGCAGTTGCGTTGTTCAACCCGCACAGCGGCAAGGGCCGAGGCGGAATTTGCCGGCGTATCGGTTATGGCAATGTGGTTCAGTTGCGCCGTTTGTTCAGCCCAATACAACCAGTCCGGCTGCTGGCGAAATTGCACCGGCGCCTGACCTAACCAGCGGGCAAAAGCGCGGCTGAAACTTTCGGCATTTTGATAACCGGCGTCCAGCGCCAGTTCGGTGACCGGCGTTTGCCGGTACGCCAGTGCACTGGCCGCGCGTTGCAGTTTCAGTAACCGCTGATAACTTTGCAACGGGATGCCGCAGTGTAAGCGGAACTGCCGGTGCAAATGCCAGGCCGAATAACCGCTGCGGGCACTAAGTTCGTGTAGCGACAGTGGTTCGTCGGCGCTTTCAATCAGCTGTAACAGCTGCGGCAACAACGCTAAAAATGGTTCAGACATCAGTTAGGTCCTGCAATCACAAGGTGCCCTACTGTATCAAAGCGTTGTCCCCGCCGCCTGACCGTTCTTGCTTTCGTTGCATCCGGTTCAGGGCTTCAGTTTTTCCACCACAGCAACAAAATTGGCCACACCCTGACCAACATCTTTAATCCCGGCCGCGACATCCTCGACTGCGTGCTGACCGTGCGCGGCGATCCCGCTGATAGCGCTCAGTTGCTGGTCAATGGTCTGGATCAGCCCCGTATTGGTTTGTACCACTTTGGCTATTTCTGCAGTGGCTTCCGCAGTGCGGCCGGCGAGTTTTCGCACTTCGTCCGCGACCACAGCAAAACCGCGACCGGATTCACCGGCTCGTGCGGCTTCAATTGCCGCATTTAATGCCAGCAAATTGGTTTGTTCGGCAATGCCACGAATGGTGGTGACTATGTCACTGATGTTTTTCGCCTGTAATGTCAACTGTGCGCCGTTGCTGGCGGCTTGTTGCACCTGACTGGCGATTTGCATGGAGGTGGCGACAGCTTCACCCAGCACTTTGACCGCATTGCCGGTGATTTGTGAAGTTTCTTCTGAGGTGGCTGCGGCCACTTCCACCGCCTGCCGGGCGGCATTAACTCTGGCGCTGATGTCGGATGCAAACTTAATCACTTTATACACCCGGCCATGCTCGTCGCGAATGGGATTATAGGTGGCTTCGAGCCAGACCCGCTGCCCATGTGCATCTTTGCGTTCAAAGCGGCCGGAGAATAACTGTCCGTCGCTGAGTTTTTGCCAGAAATCGGGGTTGTTACGGTAAAAGTCGTCAAAACAAAAAATCTTGTGATGCTGACCGCGGATTTGCTCAAGGCGGTAATGCACAGTCTCGAGGAAATTCTGATTGGCATACAGAATTTGCCCGTCGGGGCTGAACTCAATCACGGCGAGTGATTTGTCCAGCGCAGTTAAAATGGCATTTTTGTCGCGTAAAAGTTGTTGGTCGCGCGTGACGTCACAGGCAATTTTAATCACTTTACTGACTCTGCCGCTGTCATCCTGCACCGGAAAATAACTGGCCTGCAGATACAGGTCGTCACCGTTTTTCCGTCGGCGTAAAAAGGTCCCACTTTGCGCCTGACCACTGGCCAGCTTCTGCCAGAACTGCAGATAGTCCGGGCTTTTGCTAAAGGCTTCGTCACAAAACATCCGGTGATGCCGGCCTATCACTTCGGTGTAGTTATAACCTGTCGCTTCGAGGAAGATTTTGTTTGCATCCAGAATGTCACCATCCGGGCTGAAACTGATAAAAGCAATATTACTGCGGATGGCGTTCAGTTCATTTTCCAACTGTGCCTGATTGGCGTGAAACATCAGGGCGGGGTTGTCGGGGGTTTTGTGTCTGGAAAAAAACATAGGATCTCCATATCAGCGCAAACACAACTGTAGATGCAACGTCCTGTTGACCTTGGCGGTAAATGACTCAGGCTGAAAACAGCTGCATCAGATGAACATGCGGCGTTCGCCGGTATGCAGCAAAACTCCGCGGCAACCTCGCTAGATCATTGGGATCTGCAGAGCTGCTCATCAACCATAGCAGTGGTTTGATTCGGGACAAGTGACCTGAAAAAAAATATTCTGTCAGGCGAATATAGTACCGCTTCCATCGCACGCTGTCCCGTCGCTTGTTATGGCTTCAGTCGCTCGACTACCGCGACAAAATTCGCCACTCCCTGACCCACATCAGCAATACCGGCGGCAACCTCTTCAACACTATGCTGGCCGTGTTCGGCGATATTGTTAATTGCGGTTAACTGCGTATCTATAGTTCGGATCAGGTCGGTGTTGGTATGCACAACCCGGGCAATTTCTGCTGTCGCTTCAGCAGTACGCCCGGCTAATTTACGCACTTCATCTGCAACTACCGCAAATCCCCGGCCGGAATCACCGGCTCGAGCTGCTTCGATAGCGGCATTCAGTGCGAGCAAATTGGTCTGCTCAGCAATGCCACGGATGGTGGCAACAATGTCGCTGATATTCTTGGCCTGCTGGCTGAGTTCAGCTCCGCTGGCTGCGGCCTGCTGGACCTGTTTGGCGATCTGCACCGAGGTGGCCACGGCGTCATTTAGTACCTGAACCGCATTAGTCGTAATTTGTGAAGTTTGTTCTGAGGTAGCTGCGGCCATTTCGACCGCCTGGCGCGCTGCGTTGACCCGTTGGCTGATATCGGAGGCAAACTTAATTACCTTACAGACATGGCCATGTTCATCCCGGATCGGGTTGTAGGTCGCTTCCAGCCAGATACTTTGGCCACGGGCATCTTTGCGTTCAAACCGGCCGGAAAATACCTGGCCGCTGGCCAGCCGTTGCCAGAAATCGGGATACTGGCGGTAAAACTCATCAAAACAAAACAGCCGGTGATGTTTGCCCCGCAGCTGCTCCAGTGAATAGTGCATGGTTTGCAGGAAGTTGTCGTTGGCGCCGATGATGGTGCCGTCCGGCGCAAATTCAATCACCGCCAGAGACTTATCCAGCGCGTTCAGAATCGCATTTTTATCGAGCAGCGCCAGTTGGTCTTTGGTCACATCACCGGCCAGCTTAATCACTTTGGTGACACGGCCGGTATCATCCAGCACCGGAAAATAACTGGCTTGCAGATATAATGGGTTGCCAGATTTATGCAACCGGGCAACAGTGCCGGTTTGCGCCTGCCCCTGACTGAGCTGCTGCCAGAATTGCTGATAAGCACTGCTGGCCGTGTAGTTTTTGTCGCAAAACAGCCGGTGGTGTTTGCCAATCACCTCGACGTAATCATAACCAACAGTGTCGAGAAAGAGTTTGTTCGCATCCAGAATAGTGCCGTCTGGTGTGAAGCTGATAAATGCGATATTGGCGCGGATCGCATTTAAATCGTTTTCCAGCAGCGCCAAGTCCCGGGCATATACCGATGCCGGGTTGTCGCTGGTTTTCTGACGGGAAAAAAACATACGGCCTCCAGATGAAGTTCAACTTAAGGTTCGCACATTGGCTTAATGCATTAAGAATGGCAAAGCTTAAGATAGTCTTAACTGAAGGCTGTGATTAAAAAATATTCAGCATTATTCTGATGCAGGCCAAAAGTTCCTATCGCACAGACAAACCAAATTTACGTTTGAGGATGAGGTGCAAAACTCTGGCTGGTAACACTGCTTTGAGCAGCGGCAATAACCAGCTGCCGCGACCAACCCGGATGTGAAGCTGGCGCTGCGGGGTTTGCAGGGCATTGGCTAAATCCCGCGCATATTCACTGGCTGGGGTCGGGAAATCCTGCGAGGCCCTGGCCCGGCGCCGCACGCCATCGCGATACGGCCACCAACTGGAATCTTCCGATAACACCTGCTCGGCCTGCTGACTGGCCCGGTCGGCAAAACCGGTATCGACAGCGCCGGTGACCGCTAACAGCACTTGTACGCCCAGCGGTTCCAGTTCCATCCTGAGCGCCTCACTGATGGCGTGCAGGGCGGCTTTGGAAGCGCAATACACGCCGGCAAAAGGCGTGACCAGACTGGCACTGACACTGCCGATATTCAGCACTGTTCCCCGGCTTTGCTGTAGTAGTGGCAAGGCGGCTTTCGTCATCGCCACCACTGAAAAGACATTGGTCTGAAATTGCAAAGCCAGCCGTTCCGGGCTGATATCCAGCACCGGGCCTATAGCGCCATATCCGGCGTTATTCACCAATAAATCCAGCCGGCCCTGCTGGGTACTGAGCTGGTTGATCAAACAGTCAATTTGTTGCTGGTCATTCACGTCCAGTGCAAAGACGCCAAAACCTTCCGCCTGCAGCCGGGCTAAATCACCGGGCTGGCGGGCCGTGGCAAAAACCTGATAACCACGGCTTTTCAGCTCCCGCGCCAAGGCCAGACCAATGCCGCCGGAACAACCGGTGATCAGGGCAATTAAAGGCAAGGGGGCTTGTGACATCAGAGACTCCGGCAGGAAAAACATGAACTTCTGCTTCACCTTAACTGCTTTTTTCATTGACAGGAAGGGCGCTGGCCAGTTATCACAACGGCGGTATCAGCGCAGTCGGTTAAAAAATCAGATGCAGAACATCGCCATAGTGGGTGGAGGTATAGCCGGAATTTTAGTGGCTATCCAATTGATTAATCAGGCAAAGCCTGGAATGTCGCTGACAATTTTTGACAAGGCAGGTCAGTTTGGCCGTGGCCTGGCCTATCAGCCGCGGCAGGTGGCGCATTTGCTCAATGTCCCGGCCGGCAAAATGAGCCTGGACCCGAAGGCGCCAGATGATTTTTTGCAGTGGCTGGCCCGGCAGCCGGCATTTGTTGCTGATGAGCCGGCCGTGCTGGCGCAGGCTTATCTGCCGCGGGCTTTATTCGGCGATTATGTGGCAGCGCGCTGGCAGGAAGCGCTCAACCGGGCGGCGCAACAGGGTTTAACACTTGAGTTGCGGGCTGAGGAAGTAACGGCGTTGGACCTGACCAACAAAGCGGCGCCACGGCTTAAGACTGAAGACAAGTGGCTGACTTTTGCTGCGCTGGTGCTGGCTTGTGGTAACGAATTACCGCGCCACCCGGCCAGTGCACCGGCACTGACCAACCATCCGGCTTATGTGCACAATCCCTGGTCCGACAGCTGGCTGCAACAGCTCAAACCCCACAGCAAAGTGCTGATCCTCGGCAATGGCCTGACGATGGTAGATACGCTGTTATCGCTGCGCGCGGCCGGTTTAAAAACTCCGGTGTTGTCGGTGTCGCCGCATGGCTATGGCATGTTGCCACACCGTCATCCGGGCTTGCAGCTCAGTCAATTCAGCCAGGCATTACCAGAGCAGGCCAGCCTGCGGCAACTATTACGGCTGTTTAACCGGGCACGGCATCAGGTACGCCGTTTAGGTGTGTCGGCCGAGCCGCTGATCGACGCGTTAAGGCCGCATACCCAGCGCTATTGGCAGCAATTCAGTCTGGCAGAAAAGACCTTGTTTATGCGCCGCTTACGGCATTTATGGGGCGTGGCGCGCCACCGGGTGCCGCTGCATTTACATGATCAGCTGCAACAACAACGGTTAAATGGTTTGCTGGAAGTACATGCCGGTCAGGTGATGCAGGCCCGGTCGGCCGGCGACCAGCTGATACTGCAGATTTGCAGCCGTGTCCACCGGGATGTGGCGGCACAAACCTTTGATTATTGTGCGGATTTGGTGATTAACTGCACAGGCCCTGAGCAGGACTACCGCAAACTGATCGGTCATCCACTGCAACAGGCGATTGCGGCCGGTGCGCTGGCCGCAGGGCCATTGGGTTTGGGCTTGGCTGCTGATACGGTGAGTTTGTGTGTAAAGGACGCGAACGATGCAGTGCAGCCGGCCGTGTATGCCATTGGCTCACTGCTGCGCGGTGAATTATGGGAAAGTACCGCGTTGCATGAAATTCGCTTACAGGCGCAGCACATTGCCGGTGAGCTCCTTTCCTGAAAAAAACGCCCGGGCTTATTAAGGCCGGGGCGGTTTTTTAGCGATTTTGCCTGACCTTAGCGGTAATAAGCTTCGACTTTGCCTTTGATTGTCATCAGCAGTGGCTGGCCACGGCGGTCAATTGCTTTGCCGGCCGGTACTTTGACCCAGCCTTCGCTGATGCAATATTCTTCGACGTCAAAACGTTCTTTGCCGTTCAGGCGAATGCCGATGTCAAATTCAAACACAGCGGCATTGTAAAAAGGGCTGCGTGGCTGGACAGATAAGCGGTCTGGTAATTCCGGGCGTGCGGTAGTGTCGTTCATGCTGAGCTTCTGCTGAAAAAAAAGAGCGTTATTGTAGGCAATTGCGGTAGGGCGGCTCAAGAGTTACCAGCAGAAATGTGCGGGCGGCCAGTGGTGCCGCCCGTGGTGTGATGGCGCCTGTTAACCAGCGACCTGATTAAACCACTGCTGCTGACGGCTTCTGTCTAATTCTTTCAGTTTTTCTATAGTGGTATTTGGCAGTTTACGCACTGAACCTTGCTCAAATTGCTTAATGGCACTGCCCAGTTCAAACACCGGCGCGGGGACTGTGCGCTGTTGCTGCAGGTTGCGGCATTCACGTTGGCTGGGGGCATATCCCAATTTACCGGCATAAGCAGCCAGCAGATTACGCTGATACTGTGAAGTGCCTTTGGCTGCCAACTGGCAGTAGCCACTGTTGCTGTAACTGTGTTGTTCTGCAGCCTGTGCAGCGCCGATATTCATCAGACCCAGGGCAAACAGGCCGGCCAGCAGTGATGGAGTGTGAGTCAGCAGTTTCATCCGATTTTCCTTCTGAGAGTTGGCGCTGCGTCTGCAGCAACGGGCGTCAGATTAATTGGCTTGCGTGACAGGGGCGTGGCGGAAGCACGAGAAGAATTGTGACG